>NZ_NISU01000001.1:1458839-1759530 GCF_002335805.1 Bacillus sp. FJAT-45350
ATTTTCTTCTGCAAAAATTTCAATTCCCCATGCTCCTGGCTGGTCCATTTCAATCTCAACTTCAAACCGCTCTGCTGGGGCAATTCTGAATGCTGTATCTGTTAGGAACTCTGGTTCATTTACTTTTTGCCCGTCATAATGAGTGATTTTAAATGAATGCCCTGGAATTGAAACAACTTGCGTAAATAATCCAGCATTTAAGAAGCGTAACTTAACAACATTCCCCTCTTTCACAACAACTGGCTCAATTGCTGGTGTTGCCTTACCGTTAATCACTAGCGTATCATACATCATATTCATCATATCAGCATGAGACATTCCGTGATTCATATCACCATGATTCATATGCCCACCGTGCCCACCGTGACCGCCATGACCTACTCCGGCAGATCCATGAATATCATTCATACTATCCATCATTAAAGACCATTCATCAATTGCAATCACTTTATCTACATCATAAGCTGGTTGATCTTTAGGCTCTACGATAAATAAACCGTATAGTCCCTTATCGACCTGAACTGAACCATTTTGATGAGAGTGGTACCAATAAGTACCTGGTACATCAGCTTGATACTCATAAATAAACTCTTCACCTGGCATAATCGCATTTTGAGTTACCCCAGGAACACCGTCCATCTCATTGGGCACAGGGAACCCGTGTAAATGAACAGCTGTAGGAACATCAAGTGAATTTGTAAACTTCATCACGACATGGTCCCCTTCAGTTACGCGAATTTCTTCACCTGGTAATGTTCCGTTATATGTCCATGCATCGAACATTAAATCGTCATTTAACATCCAATGTTCTTCTTTTATATCAATTGTAAAGGTTCTCTTTCCATCAACTTCTTCATTTTCAACTACTCCTTCCGTATCAGCACTATCACCTTTTACAGGAACTGATTCTGATTTGTCAACTACGTCTGTATTACTACAAGCTGCCACAACTAACATCATAGTTAATGTGAACAAAGGTAATTTTAACTTCTTCATAAAAACAACATCCCCTCATTAAGTTCATTTCTATTTTCATTTAATAATGTAACAAAAATGTTTGAAGAAATTATGGAGGAACGGAAACATTATTATATACATCATTAAAAGCAACATAAAAGCCAGTCATTTGTTTCCTGACTGGCTAAACATCACTCTGTTATACATACTCAATTTCATCTAATTTGGGTAATGAAGTACTGTCGATAGAAACAGACTTTTCCACGTAAATTTGATGCCATATCATAAAAATGATAACAGCCCATAAGTAACGACTATGGTCTCCTACACTATGCTTACTCTTCCAAAATCCACCTTTGAAGTCATTCTTCCCTTGTCGATGTTTTTCTAGTTGCTGTAAGATATACTCTTTATTTAGTAAATAGTCAGTGTTACTTTCCTTAATTAAATCCCTAGCCCATTCGTATAATTCATTCTGAAGCCAATGGCGTGTCGGCACAGGAAAACCAAGTTTTTTTCTATTTACTATTTGTTCAGGGACGATACCTTCAAGTGCTTTTCTTAATGCGTACTTTGTTGTTTCTTTTGTCACTTTTAAACTAGAATGTAATTCGGAAGCAACTTCAAATACTTTATTATCAAGAAACGGGACTCGTAACTCTAGTGAATGTGCCATCGTCATACGATCTGCTTTAACAAGGATATCTCCTCTCAACCAAGTGTGCATGTCGATATATTGCATTTTCGTAACGTCATCTAAATGGGTTATCTTTTCATAATAAGGACTTGTGATTGTCTGGTAGTGGCAAGTAAAGTCATATTCTTTTAAGAGTTTCGCTTTTTCTATCTCACTAAATAATTTTGCGTTACCAATATATCGCTCTTCAATTGGAGTACATCCTCTTTCGATGAAATTCTTCCCTTTAAAATTAGATGGTAAATTATGTGCAATTACTTTAAGGATATCGATGCTATTTTTTGAAAGTGAAGAAAACCTTTTCAATGAGAGTATTTCTTTATAGATACCATATCCACCAAACAACTCATCCGCTCCTTCTCCGGACAACACAACTTTCACATGCTTACTTGCTTCTCTAGCCACGAAATAAAGTGGTATCGCTGCTGGATCAGCAACAGGATCGTCCATGTGCCAAACGATTCTAGGTAACTCTTTAACAAATTCCTCAGGAGTAATTTTATATGATATGTTTTCAACACCTAGCTTTTCTGCGGTTTCTTCCGCTATATCAATTTCACTATAACCGTCTCGCTCAAAGCCAACAGTAAATGTTTTAATTTTCGGGTTAACCTCTTTTGCTAACGCTACAATAGCTGTAGAGTCTATTCCACTTGATAGAAATGAACCTACAGGAACATCGCTCCTCATATGAATATTGACAGAATCCCTAAGTGCATCAATGATTTTTTCAGTACTTTGTTGTAATGACGTAATTGAAGGTGTAAATATAGGTCCCCAATACTTCTCAATCTGTAATGGTTGTCCTACTTTTTTTACAAATAGATTCCCTGGTTCTAACTTCATAATCTCCTTAGAAATGGTTAATGGCTCAGGTACATATTGATAAGTTAGATAATGATGCAATGCTTCTTTGTTCACTGTATCTTGCTTTTCCGTTAGCAAAATACTTTTCTTTTCAGAAGCAACAATTAACTCGCTTTTTTTTTCAAGATAATAGAAAGGTTTAATTCCAAATCGGTCTCTTGCTCCATAAAGGATTTGCTCTTGTTTATCCCATATAACAATAGCGAACATACCTCGTAGTTCTTTAAAAGCTTGCTCTTTTTTTTCGGAGAATAAGGCGATTATTACTTCTGTATCAGAATGAGTTTGAAAAGAAAAGCCCTTCTCTCGTAATATATTTTTTAATTCAATGTAATTATAAATTTCTCCATTAAAGATAATCCAATATCGTTCATTTTCATATGTTAATGGTTGTTTTCCATTTTCTAAGTCAATGATACTTAACCTTCTAAAGCCAAATTTGACATAATCATCTATATAATAACCAACATCGTCTGGTCCTCGATGAGTAATGATATTTGTCATATTTACAAATGTGCTATCGCTTATACGCCCTTCCGCATTACTATTTTGTAAATAACCTACAAAACCACACATTAATTTTCCTCCTAAAAATACTAACTTGCTCGTATTTTTGTTGTATTTAGATTGATAGACAATAGTATTAAGAAGATTTTACTACAAAATTTTGCAAAATCTATGGAGTTTTTAAAAAACATTTGAAATCTTTCATAATTTGACAAAGATTCTAGAAAAAAGTGTTTTCGACTATGAAAGAATTGATTTCTAGCAAGATACTTGTACATATTTAGCTAAACTTTTTAATAATATATACTAATAAACTGGGAAAGGAGCATAACCATTTGTTACTACCAATGATTCTCAGTGTCATTTTTGTTTTATTATTAGTTTGGATAATTTGTCTTTCATATTTATACAAAGGGCAACTTAGTAACATGGTAGGTATGGTAGTTTCGATGACAATTGGAATGATCGTTGGATTAAGTATAGGTACATTATTAGCAGTACTATATCCACATTCATTCTTTGAAGTAACAGTGATAAGTATGTTAATTGGTTCAATACTAGGTGTATTAACTGGCCTCCCCTTTTCATTAGTTGCAATCATTGATGGACTAATGTCAGGAATTATGGGTGGTATGATGGGTGCGATGTTAGGCGTAATGATCTCCCCAGAAAATCATAACCAACTCTTAAACATTATGAGTTTATGGACTGTGGGTGTCTTCTTCCTCACCTATTTGTTACAGGTATCAGAGATAAATAAAATAGGAAAGAACAATAATCTCTTTTTAAAGCCTCTCACGTACTTTATTGTCGTATGTATCTTTATCTATAGCTTTACAAATTATACTTTTGAGCCTACTACTAATAATCTAAATCACCATACACCAGATGGTCATTATCACGAATTGTTTATAAATGAAGACTAATTTCACAAAGTTACTGTACAAATAACTGTATAAAAGAAGGTATACTTATTTAAATAACTCTTGTTCTCTTTTAAATGAAAAGCTTTTCTTTTGGAATGGATAATTGTTTTATATACATTGTCATTTAGAGGTAAAGGAAATGTTATATGCACTATCGAAATACTATATAGTAGTCATACATGGCTAGGTCAATAACAGCCTCGTTTAGCATCTAATTGTGACCTCTAAAGAATTATTCGTGTATAGAACATGTTAAAAACTCAACTTTATAGAGGGAGGAAATTATGAATACAAAAAAAAGCCGAACAGTTATTGTTACTGGAGCAGCGCAAGGTATTGGTTATGCAATTGCTGAATCATTTGTGAAAAATGGAGACTTTGTTGCCATATGTGACTTACAATTTGAGGCTGCAAAAAAAGCAGCTCAGGAATTAAAAAATGCAAAAGGTTATAAAGTAGATGTTACTAATGAAGAAAATATTAAAACATTTGTAGAAGAGCTTGTGAAAGAACGTGGTTCAATTGATGTTTTAATAAATAATGCAGGTATACAACATATTGATAAAGTTGAAAATTATTCTCTTGATAAATGGAACTTAGTACTTGATGTTGTACTAACTGGTTCTTTCCTAATGATAAAGCATACAATCCCTTTCATGAAGGAGCAATTATACGGAAGAATTATTAATATATCCTCCGCACATGGAAAAATGGCATCACCATTTAAATCTGCTTATGTTTCAGCAAAGCATGGGGTTGTTGGTTTAACAAGGTCGGTAGCTTTAGAAACAATAGACTTTGGTATAACATGTAATACGATTATGCCTGGACCGGTACGAACAGAGATAATAGAGAAACAATTAGCTAATCTCGCAAAGGAAGATAATACAACTGAACAAGAAGCACTTGAAAAACACATTTTAGGTAAGCAACCAATGAAGCGTCTGCTGGAACCTTCTGAAATTGCAGATGCAGCTGTATTCTTAGCATCTGACGGTGCTGCTGCGATAACTGGTGATTCCATGAGTGTATCTGGTGGAATGTAGATTAATGGATATTCCGTTGTTGGTTTCCTGTAATAATAAACGCTGTTATACTTAAAATAAGAAGACACCTCAAATCATGAAAATAATGATTTTTTGAGGTGTCTTCTTATTTAGCTTGAAAGTTACTCTACTATATTAGGTGGTTGTTCCCCACATACTCCTTTCACTAGATTTTTAGCTCCACACATTGCCATATCTAAACGGGTTTTATGTGTCGCTGAACCAATATGAGGAACAACTGTTACATTTTCCATTTTTAGCAATGGATTATCTTTTTCAACAGGCTCCTTCTTAAATACATCAAGTCCGGCCCCTTTTATCTTTTTACTTTGTAGAGCCTCAATTAAAGCTTGTTCATCTACTGTACCACCACGAGAAACATTAATAAAAAATGCTGTTTCTTTCATTAGCTCAAATTCTTTAGTACCTATTAGGTTTGTTGTTTCTGGCGTCAACGGTGTCAGTAGTACAACAAAGTCTGAGCGTTTAAGAAGATGCTCCATCGAACAATATTCAGCTTCCGTTCTCTTCTCCACTTCTTCTTTTCTTCTACGATTATGATAAAGTACTTCCATATCGAAACCGTATTTTGCTTTTCTAGCTAATACTTCTCCGATACGTCCCATTCCGATAATTCCTATTGTTGAATGGTGTACATCGACCCCAAATAACTTTTCATCCTGTCCTTTTTCCCAGTATCCATCTTTTACATAATTATTTAGTTCAGGAAGTCTTCTAGCAACGCTTAACATCAAACCAAGCGTTAATTCTGCTACTGTATCATCTAAAACGTGTGGAGTGTTAGTACCTATTACGTCTCTTGCTTTCATTGCCTTAAGGTCAAAGTTATTATATCCTACAAATGAATTACTAACTATCTTTAAACGTGGCGCGTGATCAAGCAACTCTTGATCGATTTTCACAATATCATTTAATAGCAATCCATCTATGTCCTCTAATTCTTTATAAAGAGCTTCTCGACTAATTGGTTCTTTTGAATTCCAAATTCGATAATCGCAATAACTACTAATAAACTCTTCTACTTCCTTTGGTATAGCTTTACTTATAAATATTTTTGGTTTCACTTTTTCAATCTCCCATCATTAAATATTAGGTCACTAAAATCAGCAGTGACAACATGAACAACCCCAATTTCCTTTGCATAGGATAGTAATTCTTGGTAGTATGGATTTATAATTATAGTTCTCTCTAACGATTCTTGTTTTAAAAAACGTACTGTAACTCCAATAATCATATCTTTGAAAACGATGGCTAAAATTTAGCCCTGCTTGAATATCAACAATACCAGGTATTTTCAATTTAAAACCATATGTTTTTTCAATTAGTTTTTCTTTTTCTTCACTGGAAGTGTTTGAATCAAATCTAAATAGAACCATATGCTCAACCATACGTAACCCCCTATTTAATAGCCTCTCCTACTTAATGAACCATTCTAGTGGCACGGTTACTAAAGAAGGGAAAAAGATTAGTAGGATAAGGACTAAGACTTCTACGAGAAGGAATGGCCATATTCCCCGAATAAGATTTTCTATACTTACCTTCCCAACTCCAGAGGCGACGTTCAAAACTGCTCCTACAGGAGGTGTTAGTAAACCAATACAAACTGTTAAAACAAATATAACTCCAAAATATACAGGGTCAATGCCAGCTGCAGTTATAAGGGGCATGAGAACTGGTGTTAATATGAGTATCGTGGGAATAAGATCCATTACAGTTCCGACGATTAATATTAGGAATATAATAGCAAATAATAGAAGTAACTGATTGTCAACTAAAGGTCCTAATAAGCTTGTTACAAGAGTTGGAATGTTTGCAACTGTGATTAACCAGGCTGTAACCATTGCTGCAGCGGCTAAAAACATTACAATACTAGTTGTTCTTGCTGATGATACTAATATTTGATATAAATCCTTTATCTGTAACTCTCGATAGATGACAAGTCCCACAAATAAAGCATATACTGCTGCAATTACTGCTGCCTCAGTTGGTGTGAAGACCCCACCACGTAAGCCTCCTACTATTAATACTGGTAGAAAAAGTGCCCAAACCGCTTGTCTGGTAGCAATCAACATTTCTTTCAACGACTTACGAGAGCTAACCTGAACCTCATCTTTTCTTATTATTATCGCCCAAGCTATTGCCAGCCCAACACCTAGCATGAGACCAGGTACAATCCCTGCCATAAATAATTGAGAAATTGATACACCACTAGTAACACCAAATATAATCATTGGAATACTAGGTGGAATAATAGGTGCAATAATACCTCCAGAAGCTATTAAACCAGTGGAACGCTCTCTATCATAACCAGCCTTTACCATCATGGGGATCAAAATTGCTCCAAGTGCTGCAGTATCTGCAACGGCCGAACCAGACAATCCTGCAAATAAAATACTAGAAATGATAGCTACATATCCGAGTCCTCCACGAATATGTCCTACTAGGGACATTGCAAAATTTATGATTCTTTTTGAAATTCCCCCCGCATTCATTAACTCACCAGCAAGGATAAAAAATGGAATAGCCATGAGAGGGAAGTTATCAGCTCCATTAATAAGGTTTTGTGCAATAATTTGACTATTAAAAATATCAAGATAGAGCATCAATGCAACGCCACTTATAAGTAGTGCTAAAGCAATTGGAACTCCAAGTACCATAACCCCTAATAATGAACCAACAAAAACTGCTAAGGCCATTACCTTTCCTCCCCTACTATTGACTTCTCTTCTCCATGAGAGGGACTTACTACTATTTCATCTGTTTCGGTAACAAAGTCATTTGTCTGTTGTTTTTTTATAAATACAATATAAAGATTATAAAAAACAATAAGAGCCATCCCTAAACTCGTTATTAGACCAATGCCATATACAAAGGACATGGATATACCTGTTGCAGGTGCAATTGTATTCATATTAATCTTGACTAATTTCCAACTTCCCTCAAGTACTAACCATAACGCAAAAAGAATTAATATATTTCTAATTAAATAGACAACTTTTTTTGTTTTTGGGGGTAACCTCTTGAAAAATAAATCAATACCAATATGTTCATTTCTTTTGAATGCAATGATTGCTCCTAAAAAAATCATCCATACAAATAAAAAACGAGACATTTCCTCAGAATAGGTAATACCAGAATTAAAAAAGTATCGTAGAACTACATTTCCAAAAACCAATATAGTCATACCTACAAGTGCGAGTGCCATAAAAAAATTCAATGAATTATTTAACCATTTGAATATCATAATTCGCTGGCCTCCTACTAGAAATTAGTTAGTTTAAAACACCTCACAATATAAGCATAGATGATTTGATTTCTATGTATAGACATAATATTCTGAATTTAATTCAACTAAATTCTTTTATAAATTTTAGCTATTTTACTTTTATTCATTACTAGAGTAATATAGACTGTTCTAAAAAGTTCTACCCCTTTTTAGAACAGTCTTTTTTAGGTGCATACTACCATTAAAAGTTTAAAGATACTTTACTGCTTAGTTTCGGAGCTTGTTTATTTCTTCTATAAATTCATTTACAAGATCCTCACCTATTTCTTTAGAATATTTATCAACAATAGGTTGAGTTAATTCTTGCATTTTTTCTCTTTCTTCTAATGATAATTCATTTACTTCAATTAAATTATCTTTAGTTAAATATTCAATTGTTTCTTCTTCCATTGCTCTATTTACTTCTCGTTGATATAGACTTGCTTCATTTGCTGCTTCTTGTACAATCGAGCGTTCTTGCTCTGTTAATTTATCCCAAAAATGTTTACTTAAAATTATGATTGCTGGGTTATAAACATAATTTGTAAGACTGAAGTTAGTCTGTACTTCATATAACTTTTCATGATCTACCATTGGTGTTGTGGCATCTGTGCCATCAATTGCTTTACTTTCTAGAGCAGAAAAAACCTCAGAAAAACCCATCGGGGTTGGATTCGCTCCCAATGCCCGATATATTTCTAAATGTATTTCGTTTTGCATAGTACGAATCTTTAATCCCTTAAAGTCTTCGACACTTTGTATGGCATGCTTACTATTCGTTACGCTCCGAAACCCATTCTCAGCAAAACTAAGACCAATCAAATTATGTTGAGATAGATTGTTTAATAACCCTTGCCCTACTGGTCCATCAAGTACTACATCAGCTTCTTCCCCACTATTAAATATAAACGGTAAGTCAAAGATACC
Organism: Bacillus sp. FJAT-45350; assembly: GCF_002335805.1. NCBI lineage: Bacteria > Bacillati > Bacillota > Bacilli > Caryophanales > Bacillaceae > Bacillus > Bacillus sp. FJAT-45350. The sequence goes on from NZ_NISU01000001.1 coordinate 1,468,053, forward strand.
AAATTCTTTTGATACCGCATATAAAGGACCCGTCGAAGAAATCGCTGCTTCTTGAATGCCTCCTTGTAACGATTCGATCACTTGTCTTTCATCACCTAATGTGCCACCGTAATATAACTCAACTTTCATTTTTCCGTCACTTTTTTCTTCAATAATCTCAGCAAACTTCGCTAAACCTTGACTTAACGGGTGTCTTTCAGGACTTGGAGCGCTAGCCTTAATTACATGCTCATTTATTCCATTTGTTTCTTTACTTTGAGGTGAATCTGTTCCGTTTGTATTGCCCACATCATCACTACCACACGCCCCGAGAAGAATTACCCCAGGTAAGATTCCAAACAGAATGTTTCTAATCCACTTTTTCATAATTTCCCCCTTATAGTATAAGCATAAATTTAAAATGTACCTACAAACAAAATTAACATTTACATTAGAATGAGATAATGAAGAATCTACTCATTCTTTTTCCATTCCTAAAGTCTTAACCAGCTGTAAAGAAAACGCTTTCATTTGTGTGTAACATCACTTTAATATTCTGCTAATCTAGAATCCTTAACAATTACATTACATTGTTTTTCAATAGGTTGTATAACTGCAGACATATCTAATTCTGATAAATCTTGTTTTATAGCAGTTACAAATGCTTTTTCAGCTAAACTTCCAGTTCTTTCTTTAATACCTGCTATTTCAAAAAGTTGGTTAGCAATTCTAATATCTTTTTCCATATACTTCAATGCTCCACCAAGACCAAAATCACGTTTTAACACATGGTTACCGATATGACGACGTAGCATACGACTGTCACCATAACTCGACTTTAAAATATCGAATAACTTTTCTGGTGGTAGTCCATGCGCTGTACCTGCAACCATTACTTCAGACGCTGCTAGAGAATGAACAGCTACTAGGTACTGATTCATTAATTTAGCCACACTTCCAAGTCCAGAGTCTCCCAAAAGGTGAATTTTTTCACCAATTGTCTTTAAGATGGGTAAAACTCTTTCAAAAGCAGTTTGATTCCCACCTACCATAATCGTTAACTTGCCTTGTTCTACACCTTCTGGGCCACCACTTATCGGTGCATCAAGGTAATGAATGCCTTTCGTAGATGCCTGGCTAGCGATCCTAATACTTGTATCCATATCAATTGTAGTAAAATCAACACAAACGGTATCTGCTTGGGCAAGTTCTATTACCGTGTTGTAAACTTGTTCAACATCCTTTGGCATCGATAAGCATGTAAAGACTACATCACAATTGGTAACAAGTTTTGGTATATTTTCTGCAGGCCTAGCTCCTTTTTCTATTAATGGAGCCATCTTTTTACGAGTTCGATTATAGACCGTAACCTCATAGTCTGCTTGAAGAAATCTTTCTACCATTCGTGCACCCATTACTCCAAGACCTATAAAGCCTATACGCATAAACCTTCCCCCTTTATCTTAGTTTTGAATTTTCAGTAATTTTAAGAATTCTTAAAAAGCATTAGGTTTAATGTAAATTTATCGATAAAACAAAATATCTCAATTTATAAATACAATATCAACTATGGAATCTCCTTCTTACGGAGCGATAATCGCAAACCATGATACTGTTCCTTGAATATAATTTATCATAGAAATAAATAGGTAGTTGTAAAATCGTTTACATAATTTTAACTAATTAAATGGAACTGTAATTAACTTGTTTACGAACTTATAAAGTGTATTTTAAACTTTCCTAGTTTTAGGTTTTTTTATTGTCTTTCTTAGAAGTCGACAATGAAGTTCGAGGAAGATTGCTATCAAGGAGGAAATCAAAATCTGCTCCTTCATTAGCTTGTGTCACATGCTGATGATAAAGCCAGTCGTAACCCCGGGATGGAGATTCTGGAAGTACTAGAGTTTTTCTTCTCTCCTCAAGTTCTTCTTCATTAACAAGTAGATCAAGGCGACACTCTACTGCATCTAGTTTAATTATATCCCCATCCTTTACTAAAGCTAATGGACCGCCTATCGCAGACTCAGGTGATACGTGTAACACGACAGCGCCATCTGCAGTTCCACTCATACGACCATCTGATATTCGAAGCATATCTCTCACTCCTTGATCCCAAAGTCTTCTTGGTATTGGTATTTTCGCTGACTCTGGCATACCAGGTCCACCAATCGGTCCTAAACCTCTTAATACTAGAACACTATTAGACTCAACTGGGAGATTCGGATCATCAATACGTTTGTTCATATCATCCAACCCATCAAAAACCAGGGCTGGACCACTATGTCTCCATAATTCTCGAGGTGCAGCTGCCCTTTTAAAAACAGCACCCTTAGGAGCTAAAGAACCTTGAAGAATAGCCAATCCACCAGCATCATTTATTGGGTTTTCCAAAGAGCGTAGGACAGGAGAATTAAATTCTGTCACCTCTCCAATAGCCTCTGCCCATGTTTCTCCTTTCACGTTTATCGTATCAAGGTGCATCTTGGGTGATAGTCGTTTAACTAATGCCGGAATACCACCCGCTTCGTTAAAGTCTTCAAGTAAATAAGGACCAGCAGGACTGACAGCAACTAATTGTGGTGTTGTTTCACTCCATTTGTTGAAACGCTCAACTCCAATTCTAATTCCAAGCCGACCTGCAATTGCTTCTAGGTGAAGTACTGCATTCGTTGAGCCACCTATTGCACATACTACACGAAAAGCATTCTCTAACGATTTTTCTGTTACTATCTGATCGGGAGTACGTTTTGCTTCCGTTAGTTGTACTGCTATTCTTCCCGTTTCTTCAGCGATACGTTGACGACCGGCACTTGTTGCAGGAAGAAAAGATGAACCAGGTAACGCTAAACCTAAACTTTCGACAATTGATGACATTGTTGAAGCTGTACCCATGACATTACAAGTACCGGCACTTGGAATTAGCTCACTAATAAATTTCTCCCATTCCTGATCTGTTACTTCTCCTTTTTGTCTTTCATCTTTCTTAGACCATAAATCATGAATAGTCATGACTTTTCCACCACATTTTGATGTATTACGTGGACCTGCTGATAAAGATATTGTTGGTTTACCAGCACTAATTGCCCCCATAATTTGTGCTGGTACTGTTTTATCACAACCATTAAGTAGAACTACACCATCTATTGGACTTCTTTGAATCATTTCTTCTACATCCATCGCCATTAAATTACGTAAAATTAGTGATGAGGGATTGTTTAATTGTTCATGAATTGATATTGTCGGAAATTCTACCGGCACCCCCCCTGCAGCGAGAATCCCTCTTTTTACTGATTCTGATATGCTGCGAAGGTTAATATTACAAGGATTAACCTCACTCCAACTTGTACAAATACCGATTACTCGACGGGTCTTAAGCATCTCATTAGAGAAACCAGCACCTTGCATAAAAGCACGTGAAACATCACCTTCTATGTTATCTGATCTAAATATACTTCCGTCGATACCATTATTCTTATTATTCGACATCTTTTCTCCTCCTTATAAAAATTACAAATTATTCAATCTATAAGTCAATAAATCATATTTAAAATAGAGGTATTATTTTATTTGCAAAACATAGTATGATTATAATATGAAGGTTTTCATTAGAATCTTCCCCTACTTTCCATAGACTTTATATTTAGCTATTTAGTTTCTAAAACTAATGTAACAAAGAATCTACTTATTAGTTGTAAAAGCGTTTACAAAAATTAAAACTTATTTATCTAGCAAAAGTAACTAACATAAAAATGAGGGATTGTAATGGAGAATGAACTACAGACATCACAATGGGAAACTTACTTAAAATATGGTACAAGAAAGTTTGCAAAGAAAGAGACCATTCTTTATAACATGGGTGATAGCGCAAACGGATTTTATTATATTAAAAAGGGAATAGTAAAAATCCTTACTTACACACAAGATGGTGAAGAAAAATGTTTTGATTTTCGTGGCCAAGGACAATTATTCGGAGAATGGGGGCTTATCAAAGAGCCGTACATAACTGGAGCTATTGCAAAAGAGGATTGTATTTTATATTACTTTTCAAACGAAAGTTTCCGAAAGATGATTAGTATATCTGAGGAATCACTCAAGCTCTTTCTCGATTTTGTCTATAAAGTTATTTGGGATCGAACACAACAAAATTTTTATCCTTCTAATACTGAGCAGCAAATGGCATATGCGATAAATAAGCTAAATGAGCTTTCAACCGCTACAAACGTTATACATATTTCTCAACAAGAGCTAGCAAATTATATTGGATTAACACGTATAACAGTTAACAAGTTTTTACAAAAATTAAAAGATAAAGACATTATTGAGTTAAATAATAAAGAAATTATTATTAAGGATGTAGAATATTTCCTTCAGATTAATAAAAGTGAAACTAGGTAACAATCCAACTAATCTGACTTATTTATTGGATAAAGCACTTTATTTGATAGACGTTTGTTCAAACGCTTGCTTTGTATATTCTTACATTTAGAATCTAGAAATTAAATAAATAATCTTTCTTAGGGCCTCATCCGTTGGATAGATATACATGTTTGTGCTCATTCAAATAAATGTTTATATTAAGTATACCCCTCTTGTATTAAGAGATTTAGTTTAATTAAGCTTATTGTGAAATTTCGAAAAATTCTTTACACTTCATCAAATTTTGTATATAATTCCGATATAAATACTATGTTATGAGGTGTAAAAATGGCAAAGACAAATACGTTAGTAAAAATTTCGGCAACAGGAAAATGGGATGAACAAGTTAAATCAAGCCACAACATTCGAGAGTTCAACTCGTTTATTATGGATGAACCAGTCGAGTTAGGTGGCACTGATGAAGGAGCAAATCCAATGGAGTATATTGCGGCAGCGTTAAATGGTTGTAAAGCTGTCATGATCCCTCTCATTGCAAAGGAACAAGGTTTTACATTTACGAATCTTGATTTTGAAACGACAGGTGTCATTGATATTAGAGGTTTAATGGGAGAAGAAGGTGTTAACCCTCATTTTCAAAAGGTACGATTTACGGTAAAAATCGAAACAGAAGAGTCAGAAGAGGCAATTGAAAAGTTAAAAAGTGAAGTAGAAAGACGTTGCCCAGTATATAACTTATTAGCTGATGCAAATGTGAAAATTGATGCAATCTGGAAAAAAGCATAATAGAATGCTGAGGTACGTTGATTTTAAAGGAGATAAGGTGACACTTCGAGTAAAGAACTTATTAGCGTCACCTTTATTTTCCTCTCTGCTTTCTCCAATTACAAATTAACCCTCTTTGTTTTCCACGACTATAATTATAAATAGCAAATGCTCCCACAATTCCTATGAGTAAAGCAATAAAGAAGAATAATTCATACATAACGTTTACACCCCTTTTTAAATAATTGACCCACTTAGTATCTCACTGTATTGAGACTTTATTAATCAAAGAGTAGCTAGCTTTTAAATAAGAAAACAAGCTAAAAAATTAAGAGGTTACCCAGAAGGATTTTCAACCTTATGGACAACCTCTATGTATAGTAAATTTGATTATTAAAAATCAGATTTGAATTTTCTAAGGCGTAATGTATTTAATATAACAGACACGGAGCTGAACGCCATCGCTGCACCAGCTAACATTGGGTTTAAAAGAATACCAAAGAATGGATATAGCATCCCTGCTGCTACTGGAATTAGAACGATATTATAACCAAATGCCCATCCAAGGTTTTGCCAAATCATTTTCATCGTTTGCTTTGACAATCTTAATGCAGTTACAACGCTTCTAATATCACCACGCATTAACGTAATATTTGCCGTTTCCATTGCAACATCAGTACCTGTTCCAATCGCTATTCCTACATCAGCTTGTGCTAAAGCAGGAGCATCATTGATACCATCACCGACCATTGCTACTATCTTTCCTTCGTCTTGTAATTTTTTTACTTCTTCTGCTTTATGCTCTGGTAATACTTCTGCAATATAGTTCTCGATACCAGCTTCTTTGGCGATTGCTTTTGCTGTACGTTCATGGTCACCCGTTAGCATGATTACCTCAATCCCCATTAACTTTAAGACTTTCACTGCAGGAATAGTTCCTGCCTTTAATGTATCTGCTACAGCAATGACTCCTGCAAATTGGCCATCAACCGCCACATACATTGGCGTTTTCCCTTGATCTGCTAAGGCAATTGCTTTTTCTTCAAAGCTTTGGATATCAACCGAATATTTTTTCATTAACTTAAGGTTTCCAATTAAAACTTCTTTGTTACCTATAACTGCTAGTAAACCATGACCAACAATTGCTTCAAAGGATTCTGGCTTATCAATGTCTAGCTCTTTTTCTTTTGCAGCTTCAACAATTGCTTCCCCTAGTGGATGTTCAGATGCTGTCTCAACAGAAGCAGCTATCTTTAATAATTCATCTTCTGAAAACTTGTTAGTTGTCAATAAATCGGTTAGTTTTGGCTTACCTTCAGTAATTGTACCGGTTTTGTCTAATACAACAGTAGTAATTTTATGAGCTCTTTCTAAACTTGCTGCGTCTTTTATTAAAATCCCGTTTTCTGCCCCTTTTTCCGTACCTACCATAATTGCCGTCGGGGTTGCCAGACCTAAAGCACATGGACATGCAATGATAAGAATAGCAATAAATGTTGTTAAGGCAAAAATAAGACTTGGATCAGGTCCTACAAAATACCAAACAATAAACGATAACACTGCTGTTAGGACAACTGCAGGAACAAAATAAGCAGAAATAACATCAACAATACGCTGAATCGGTGCTTTTGATCCCTGTGCCTCATTCACCATGCGAATGATCTGCGCTAGCGCTGTTTCTTTACCAACTTTTGTTGCTCTAAATGTAAAACTACCTGATTTATTTATTGTTGCACCAATAACGGCATCATCGACAGTCTTCTCGACAGGGATTGATTCACCTGTTAACATCGATTCATCTATAGTCGACCTTCCTTTGATTACAATACCATCAACAGGAATTCGTTCACCTGGTCGCACCATAATTTCGTCATTAACTAGTACATCATCCACCTGAATTTCTTGTTCTACTCCATTACGAACAACTCTTGCTGTTTTTGCTTGTAAGCTCATTAATTTTTTTATGGCTGTAGATGTTTTTCCTTTTGCTTTGGCTTCAAAATAACGTCCAAGTAAGATTAATGTTGTAATGACTGTTGTTACATCATAGTATAGTTGATACGGAAAACCGATTTCAGTTAACTGGACAGGAAATAATGTCATTGCCCCACTATAAGCCCACGCAGCTGTTGTTCCCATTGCGACAAGAACATTCATATCAGCAGACTTATTTTTTAAGACTTTGTAACTGTTTCTATAAAATCTCCAACCTGGAACTAGTTGAATGTAACTCGTTAATAGTAATAAGAAAAAGGGATTGGCTAACCAACCAGGTACCCATCCTCCCCATCCATGCATCATATGAGGAATGCTACCTATTAGAACAATCGTTGTTAAAATTGCAGCAATCGTAAAATCTTTAAATAATTTCTCTGATTCTTCTTCGTTTTCATTTGTTGTTTCTCGTTCAGCCTTTTCATCAAGTAAGGTAGCTTCATACCCTGTTTTCTCTATTGCGTTTATGATTGCTTCCGTATTAATGACACCCTTTTTCCCTTCAACTTGAGCTTGACTTGCAGCAAGGTTCACATTAACCTTTTCTACACCTTCGACTTTAGAAATCATTTTTTCTACACGATTAACGCAAGAGGCACAAGTCATCCCTTTGACAGAGAACATTAATTTTCTCAGGTGATCTTCTTCATCTATCCTTTTTACATCGTAGCCAAGCTTTTCAATTGCTTGAATCACCTGCTCTGGTTTTACTGTTTCGTCAGCTTCTATTTGAGCTTGATTTGAAGCTAAATTAACATTAACTTCATGAACTCCTTCGACTTTAGCAACAATTTTCTCTACACGGTTTACACAAGAAGCACATGTCATACCTTTAACGGAAAAAATCATTTTTCCCATTTTATTTCTCCCCTTCAATCAAACATTGGTAAATAAACTGTTAACTTTCTTATAGTTTATTTAATTTCCCTTTTAACCGGTCGTATTCTTCTTCTGTAATATCACCTTTCACAAGTCGTTCAGTTAATAATTCAAAATTTCTGTTATTCCCCTGTCTACTAGAGTTATTCATATAATTTTTGATGAAATAAATTCCTACAAAAATTAATAACCCCCAAAACAGAATCATGCCAAACATCATAGGCCATCCCCCCATACCAGCGCACGCTTCATAAAAGTTCATCCTAATCATCTCCTCTCGATGATTAAAGTATAATTTAAAAATGTGCAGAATCTTTTGATAAAGTTATAAAATTACTCCCATTTATAACCAACACCCCAAATTGTTTTTAGGTGGTCACTAATAGGAAAGCCTGCTTTTCGGCACTTCTCACGGATATTTCGAACATGGGAATCTACTGTTCTGTCTTCAGTATCTGAATCTAACCCCCAAATCGTTTCAATTAATTTTTCACGACTAAATACAGTTTTCGGATGTTTAATCAGAAGCCCAATCATGTCAAATTCTTTTGGTGTTAATGAAATTTTATTATCTTTATAGAAAAATTCATGGTGCTTTGCATCCCAGACAAGTCCGTTGAATTCTACTTTCTCGACATGAAGAGCTCTCCGTAGTACCGCTTCAATCCGAGCTAAAAGCACATCTTCATCGAACGGTTTTGTAATGTAATCATCTGCTCCAACTTTCAAGCCTTTAACAACATCAGTACTTTGATCTCGAGCAGTTAACATAATGATAGGAATAGATGAAAATTCCCGTACTTGTTTTGCCACTTCCCATCCATCCATTTCTGGCATCATAATATCTAGTAAAATGAGATCGAACGATTGGCTTTCAATTAGCTCAAGTGCCTCACTTCCTGTGCTGCTTGTATGACATAGATACCCTTTTGGTTCTAAAAATAATGTGATTAACTGTTGCATCCTTATTTCATCGTCAACGATTAGTATTTTCATCATGGTTCATTTCCTCCTCCAAAAGGATAGTAAAAGTAGTCCCAGTACCGATCGTACTGGCTACCTCAATTTCTCCCTCGTGCCTTTCAATTATCTCTTTAGCAATCGTTAATCCTAATCCACTTCCACCTGTAGCTCGGGAACGAGATTTATCCACTCTGTATAAACGATCCCAAATAAACGGAATGTCCTTTTCGGCAATGCCTTCTCCTTCATCAGAAATAACGATAGCGATTTTACCATCTTCGTTGCCAACGGAAACTTGCACATTAGAGTTTGGTGGAGAGTACTTTAGAGCATTATCTAAAAAATTAATAATCACTTGTTCAAATCGTTGAGGATCGATACAAACATAGTGCCTTTCACTGCAGGTTAGAACAAGTGATACTCCTTCTCCTTCATAAAGTGTTTTAACTCTTACAATAATTTTCTCAAGAAATGGACGTAAGTGAACCCGCACTTTATGAATTTCAAATTGATTTTGGTCCATTTTTGCCAAATCAAATAAATCCTTTACTAATCTTGTTACATTGCTTACTTCTTCTTGTACGATAGTTAGATATTGCTCACGGTCTGTTGAAGATAGATTTGGTCGCTTTAGAATGTCTGCATACCCCTTGATGTACGTGAGGGGCGTACGTAATTCATGAGAAATACTAGCTAAAAATTCATGCCTCTCCTTCTTTAAACGCTCCAAATCATCAGATAGTGTTTGAATCGACATAGCCAGGTCACCAAGTTCATCTTCCCGGTAAATATCTAACGTTACGTCACTGCTACCTTTACTTAGCTTTTCTGTTACTACCTTCATTTGTTTTAAAGGTTCTGTAATGAGCCTGGAAAGGAAAAAGGTTGTAATACCTAATAAGAAAATGGCTAAAACACCTACAATGATAAATTGACTAGTTAAACTTCTTATCATCGTATTAATTGCTTCTGTTTGTAAAAACATGTAAACATAACCTTTTACTGAGCCATCTACATATAATGGACTTACTGTGGCTAAATAGGGCTCGGTTTTCCACCTTGATTCCAAAACGATACCATGATGAGAAAAGTTAGCAGATTGACTTCGGGCTATTATCTGTCTGATGTCCTCAGACACTTGGTTAGAAGCGTCTATTACGGAAAAATGTTCATCAGTAATTACAACGATAGTTCTTGCTTCAGATTCCATCAAGGCTACATGATGAATTGTTGATGAAGTAAAATAATTCTCTAATACATCACGGTGACTGCTCCCTCGAGATAAGAGGTTTTCGGTTTCACTATCGACACGTTCATTGACAATCGAAATATAAAGAAAGAAAAAAAGAATTGACCCTATCAATACCATAAGAGTCAGAAACAACATTCCTAATTTAAAAGTTAGTTTTTTTATAAAGCTCACCTACTTTGTAAAAATCTAATAGAGGTTGTTCATGGCCAACGTTTAAGCTAATGAACAACCTCTTGAATGACTTATTTTTTTGCACAGCCTTCATTATTATTTTCTCTAATATGGCCACATTTTATTTTAATGAATACGAGCAACTTATTGAACCAACCCGTTTTCGGCTAGTTGGTCCCAAGAGTTCCCACCATCATTAGAAATATAAACATGACCGTCAAACGTTGTAAACACGATTTCATTGGGTTTTTTTGGGTTTTGCGCTAAATACATAACTGCATCTTCTACAAGTTTGGGTAACAAAATTTGCTCTTCCTCACCACTATCAAGAGAATATTTAACAAGTGTTGGCTCTTGTCCAAATGCACCATACCATAATGTATTATCTGAGAAAAAGACCGATGTTCCTTGTTGGTTTAGAGTTAATAGATTGAAACTCTCGCCACCATCCTCTGAGAAAAATATTCCATCGTTTGTCACTGCCGCAACTAAATGTTCATCTGTAGGGTGTGTCGCTAAACTAAAAATGCCACTTCCGAGATTAGATGCACGAAGCTCTGTCCATGACTCTCCATTGTCTTTTGTAACAAATAACCCAGTGCTAAACTTTGAGTTTGGAAATTCATTAAATACGTACACAATATGACTTTTAAAACCTACCGCCATTACATGAAAATCACTTTCTCCTTCTAAACCTAGGTCTTCAAGGGTTTGTCCATTATCGAAGCTACGCTTTAACCCTATTGGATCTGGCAAGTCTACTCCTACTCCTGGGTGACCACTAGTGTAAAATCCTTTATCTACCGCATTGAAGCCCATATAATCATTATTTTGCCCTATTGTTTGATACCACTGGCCATCTTCATAAACCTTTATCCCAGTATGTGTTGCAAAGAAAATAGCGTCTTGATTCCCTGCATACCCTAAACCGTGTAGGTGGTCTAGTTTACCTTCGAATGGTTCATAAAAACTATTCGAGGCGATAGTTGAATGATCATCACTTTCAAATGTACTTTCTTCTACTACTTCCTCAGTAGCAACTTCTTCTTGGGTTAATTCAGCCTCCTCAACTACTTCACCATCACCACAGGCCGCTAAAATAAGTGCCATTGACACTACTGAATATAGTACTTTCTTTTTCAAAACAATAACCTCCTAAAATGCCTACTTATTTCGTTATACTTTTCGATTTTTTTATACCTTATAGTCCCCAATAGGTAATTGTATCTAAGATACCTATGAAAATAATAAGTGCCCCTGCAAAGCGTTGAATCCATAGGCCGATATTACGTCCTCTTTTCATAAATTTGCCGCTTAAGCCAAAGGTCCAAATTAAATACATTGCTATAAATAATGGAATCGAGGTACCAAGAGAAAATATAGCAGGAAGTACAGCACCATATGGTGTACTTAATACAAGAGGCATTAATAAAAAGAAAAATAATGAAAACATCGTCGGACAAAACCCAAGAGAAAGGCTACTTCCTAATAGAAATGCGCCCCACTTCCCTTTTAACTTTTCATGATATCCCTTCTGTCTTAGTCCTAATGTCCATTTCCATGTAATAACACCAAGTAAATAAAGTCCAATAATAATCAAGATTGGACCAAATAACTTTCGGAACAAAGGTAGGTAACCAGTTAGTTCACGCTGAAATTCAGATCCTAATAACCAAACTATAAAACCTAGACTAGAAAAAACAACTATTTTTCCAAGCTGAAAAAAGATAACCTCTACCCAAGGAATCGATTTCTGTAGAGAACGATTTCCATAAAGGGTAATCGCACCAATATTACCTGTGAATTGACAAGGTGCAGCAGCTGCGATAACACCAAGTATTAGTGCTGATAGTAACGGTATATTGGTTCCGTTAGAGAGATCTATCAACGGTTGATAGAATAATTGACTAATTGAATTAAACAGTTCATACATAACATTCACCCACTAACTTAATAAGGCTTAATACTTTCCATGTAACTAATGACCCTTTCCCCACTTTTACCACCAGGGATGATATCTTTTACTATTCCATGCTTATCAATAAGAACCGTCGTAGGTAAATGAACAACACCATAGTCCCCTAATACATTTCTATCATGATCAATAACAGTAGTAAAACTTAGATCATGTTTTTCAATAAATGATTTTACCGATTCTTCTCGTTCACCTATATTCACACCTATCACTTCTATACCCTGTTCTTTATAAGCCTGATATTGTTCTTCTACTATAGGCATATTTCTTTCACAAATTGCACAAAATGTACTCCAGAAGGTTAAATAAACTCCTTTTCCTTCAAAATCAGCTAATTCTACTGTGTTTCCATTTGTATCGATTACTATAAAATCCGGTGCAACGGCACCGATTCGTATTGGCTCACTGTTATAATCTGAAGAAAAATTTGTGTAAAAGGTATACCCAAGTGCTATGATTAATAGAAAAAGCACTGAAATTCGTACATATAGTCGATTTTTTTCCACACTGCCCCCCTGTGACACATTTATTTGGCTGATTAACTCATTTTACAATGAAAATATGAAGAAAGTATGAAGAAAGAAAAGAAAATATCAAGTGGATATCCTAATTGTTACGGGTTCAGTGTTAAACAGATATTAGTTAAGAATAATGTAGGGGAGGCAACTTTTTGATGCGAATAATTGCTACTATCTTATTAATGATGCTGACTTTACTTCCAACCGCTACAGCAGCTGAGAATATAAAAGCAAGCTTTATACGCGACGGAAATATGTGGCTTTATGTAAATGATAAGGAAAAACAAATAACAGATAGCGGAAAAGTTTTTGGAATCCCAAAGTGGTCACATGATGGAAACTGGATTCTATACCAAAAGCATTCTCCTACCAAGCGTCCAGGGATACCAGAACAGAGCGAGATTTGGGCATATGAATTAGAAACAGGAAAAACTAAGAAAATTTTTTATGATGGAGATTCACCAAAATGGGCTCCCAATAAAAATGTCATCGCGTATCTGGATAGAGGCATATTAGACATTTCCGATTTGAAGCGATTTTATAACATAGCAACAGGTGTAAATAGTTATACATGGTTCCCGGATGGCAAAGGCTTTCTTTTAGCAACTTCAGGAGATTTAAAGCCAGATGGCTGGTCAAGTGCTATTCTTTATACAAAAAAAGTTAACAATAATTATGAGGACATTCATTTATTTGGAGATGTAGATGAACTTTTTACACTACCGAAAGAAGTTGGCATACACGGCAAAAGCGTGATTGCTGTATCTGCAAGCGACTTTACATTTTCCCCTAGTAAAGACTGGATTTCGTTTATCGTTTCACCGACAGCTTCTTGGTCAATGGATAGCAATATGCTTTGTGTGATATCTAAGGATGGCAAAAAATTCGAAGTGTTAGATGAAATTATTTTTGGAGTAGGTACACCGAAATGGGCACCTTCCCTTGATACAATTGCATATATTGCAGGTGGTGGTAGAATTATATTCGGCTTTAAAAATAAAGATTTAAAAGTGCGTGAAATGCCCGTTTCGAATTCATACACGCCCGCTAATTATATGGAGCTTGATTTTGATTGGATAACAGATAATGAAATTGTTACCTCAAGAGCAGAGGAACGAGAATGGTCGAACGATTTCAACAAACATCCCTTACCGTCTCTTTACTCAATTGAAGTCGAAACAAATAAACAAGCAGAGATTACTCAACCTCCTAAAGGATATGGTGATTATAATCCGCAGTATGTGAAATCAATCAATAAACTTGTTTGGCATAGAGGAACATCAATTACCGACCCAAATCGAACACTTTGGATTGCCAATACTGACGGTTCAAATGCAAAAGAGTGGCTCCAAAATGTAGATAGCATTGAATTTTATAGCAAGAGTTAATCCTCAACTCCATCCAAATTTAATAAAAAGTTAAACGAAATATTGATTTAAAAACGAATAAAGCGTACCAATTACTATCCTAATTGATACGCTTTTTCTAATGTTTTTTGTTGTTTACCTTCCCGGCGTCTTAATTAGCAACTCTCTTCTATAAGTCTATTACCCTTTTTTAATCCAGAATTTGAACACGCCATCTCCCTCAGTATCCTGTACTAACTCATGGCCACCAGATTTCGCCCACGCTGTTAAATCATTTTTAGCCCCTTTATCAGTAGCATGGATTTCTAGGACATCTCCAGACTCTAGTTCTGTCATAGCTTTCTTCGTTCTTACGATTGGCATTGGACAAGCTAAACCTTTTGCGTCTAATACTTTAGTTGAATTCATAAAGTATCTCTCCTTTGAGTGTTTAAATAAATTTTTATAATTGAGTATTATTTACCGAAATCAGTCAGTATGATGAACGGCACAACGGTTTGGACCGATCTCTAATTCTTGCTTTCTTTCGTTATTTGCGACTTCTACACCACGATTAATCATAATAATTTCTTCAAAGTTTGGTGGTTTAACAGAACTCGCAGACTTTTCAACATCATGTAAAAAGTCTTCTCTTGTTGCATTGAACATCTTTTCATTTCGTTCACGAATGTTTCCTAACGTATCGCCAATAAATCCATCAGCATTAATTTCACTATCAAAGTCAGCATAGTGAGCAGGTAATACAATGACATCATCAGCAATTTCAGCTACTTGGTTATAGACTGTGTCATATAAATCATTTGCCCATTCTCTTACTTTATTGCCTAAGTCTGGACGACCTAGCCCACTAACGAAGATGGTATCACCAGAGAATAATAGCTTTTTATTAACAAAGAATGATACACTACCAGGTGTGTGACCAGGTGTTTTTACTGCTAAAACTTCTAGTTCTACATTTTTGAAAACAATCTTTTCATGGTCTTCGAATGGTTTGAAATCAAAAATCGCACCTTCACTCTTCATTAGGTAGTATGAGCCACCTGTTTGGTCTGCAATCTCTTTGCCTCCAGAAATATGGTCAGCATGTAAATGGGAATCAACTATATGAGAAATAGTAGCTCCATCTTCTTTTGCAGCATTTATATATTCATATACAAATCGAGCTGGGTCTACAAGTAACGCTTCACCATCAGAAACGACCATATAGGATAAGCAACCTTTCCCTACACGAACAAATTGATATACTTTAATGTCTTCATCTTCATATACCTTTGCTTTGTATAAGTGCTCACTCCAAGATTTCATACCGCCTTTAAGGTAGCTGACATTCTCTCTTTCTTCTGCTATCATTTCAGCAACCATCATCGAAGAACCTTCTTTTGCACAGACAACTAAAATCTCTTTGTCCGTTGGGATTCTATCAATGATTTCTTCAACTCCATCAAGTAATTCGAAGTAAGGAACATTCACGTATTCAAAGTTTTCACCTTCAATTTTCCAATCTGCAAAATCATTTTCAGTACGAACATCTAAAATAAATAGGTTATCTTTGTTTAACACTCTATCAGTCACTTCTTTTGCTAACATTGCTTTTGCTGTCATATCATATTACCTCCATGGGTATAATTTGTGATAAAAATTTTAGGCCTTATTAAAATGTTAATGACACTTCTGCATCTTTAGCAAAATCTAAAAATGTAACAGCGCCACCCACTTCCATTCCATCAACAAATTCTTCTTTCTACTTATTTTACTGTTTCTTCTGTTTTGCCATTCCACTCACTCATACCAGGTACTACGTTCACCACATCTTTGAACCCTTTGGCAGTTAACTGTTGAGCTACTAAATCACTACGAGTTCCTGTTCGACAAATAACATAAATCGTACTATCCGTATTTAGTTCAGCTATCTTTTCATCTAGTTCTTCTAATGGAATTGACGTAGAACCTGGAATATGTTTGAAGGCATACTCGGCTTGCTCACGAACATCTAGTAATGTAATAGCGTCACCACTGTCTAACTTTTCTTGTAGTCCTTCATTTGAAATCACGTTTGGATGCTTTGTTTCTACATTTTCTTCACCACTAGACTTTCTAAGATAATGTTTTAAAAATCCTTCTTCTTCAACAGTTCCAATATATTGATGTCCAGTACTTTCAGACCAAGCCTTTAAATCTGCAGTTGAACCTTTATCTGTTGCTTGAATCTCAATTACCTTCCCTGGTTCTAATTCACCCATAGCTTTCTTCGTTCTTACGATTGGCATTGGACAAGCTAACCCTTTTGCATCTAATACTACATTTGCTTTAATATTCATCTTTACAATTCCTCCTAGTAAATTTAGATTTATACCATTATAGGTATTTTTATTATGAAAAATTTTTAGCCGTAATTAGATAAATAGATTTACATTTCCATCTTCAGCATCTGCAAGATACGCTGCGACACCTGCATACTCAATTCCATCAATTAATTCTTCTTTTTGAAGGCCTAATAGATCCATTGTCATTGTACATGCAACAAGTTTTACACCTTGCTCTTTTGCCATATCAACTAAATCTGGTAAAGGCATCGCATTATGCTTCTTCATTACATTTTTAATTAGTTTTGGACCCATGCCAGCGAAATGCATTTTTGAAAGACCCATCTTATCAACACCACGTGGCATCATTTTAGCAAACATTTTCTCAAGGAAACTTTTCTTCAATGGAACATGTTCGTCTTTTCTAAAAGCATTCAATCCCCAAAAAGTTGTGAAAATCGTTACCTCGTGGTCATAAGCAGCAGCTCCATTTGCAATAATGAAAGCAGCCATTGCCTTGTCGTAATCACCACTAAATAAAATAATTGTGGTCTTCTTTGTCTCTGTCATTTACGTCACTCCTCTAATATTTTAATACCCTTATAGGTATATTTTTTTGTAAAAAAATATGTGGATTAAATTATATTAAACATATCAATTATACCTCTATAGGTATAATAACTGATAGTAGAAGAATAGTCAACTCGTTATATATATCTTTTATCTCTTTGCACTAGTAAATTTACAGCTTCTTGTATTAAGGTTTCTGTTTCTTCACCTTTCTCACTTGGTCCCTTACACATTGTTCTAAATTAGAGCTTACAACGGCATTTGTGTACTGACTGAAGGACTTACTCATGAGTCACTACACGATAAAACAAAGAATTCAGGGGTTTGGCCTTTTTTTAGTTCATCGAAGAATGTTGGGTCATGTTCTTTAATTGTTTGGATAAATTCTTCATTCTTTTTTCTTAATTCAAGTTCTTTCTTTTTCCCCTCTCCTTACTTTCTGATTGCCTCTAGTGCTTGCTCAATCGATAAATAGTGAATTTGGTTACCGTACTTTTTGTCCCAATCTGCTTTTTGTAATAAATCCCTTACTGGACCTTTTACGGCAGCAAATAGAAATTCAATATCTATATGCTTAAACGACTGCATTATTTCTTCTAATGAATGTATCGCAACAGCGTCAATTGAATTTACACCTGAAAAATCTAAAATAACGTATTTCGTTTGAGGTTTCTCTCCTAATCGCTCGGTGAGCTTATTTTCCAAAAAGGTCATGTTTGCAAAATAAAGCGATGCATCTATTCGGAAAATCATGACTTCTGGGTCTACTTTTGCCTCAGGATAGCGTTTGATATTTCTAAAAACGTGTTCTTTTTCTAAATACCCTAACTCCGCAACATGTGGGTAGGCACTTCTCCCAATGAAAACTAGTAAAGAAAAGGCAACACCAACTAAAATTCCTTGCTCAATACCAATTGTTAATGTCGCAATGAACGTTATGATCCACGTCCAACCGTCAATTTTTTTTACTTTAAATAGGTGTTTAGCTTCTTTTACATCAATTAAGCTATAAACAGCTACCATAATAATCGCCGCGAGAACAGCATTTGGAAGGTAATAGAAGAAACCAGTGAAAAATAATAACGTTAAGATAATTAGGACTGCTGTAATCATTGTTGCGAGTGGTGTTTTAGCACCAGATTGGTAGTTAATTGCTGAACGTGAAAACCCACCAGTAACTGGGTAGCCAGCAAAGAAGGAACCTCCAATATTTGCAAGCCCTAGACCGACCAATTCTTTATTTGGGACAACTTTATATTTTTCTTTTGTTGCAATTGCCTTTGCCATCGCAATCGACTCCATAAATCCAATAAGAGAAATAGCTATCGCGATAGGTAATAATGCTAGAAAAGCTTCTAATGTAAATGCGGGTAATGACAACGATGGAAGTCCTTGTGGAACTTCTCCAATAATTTTCACTCCAGCTTGTTGTAGTTTTAATAAATAAATTGTCAAAATGCTTAATACGACTACGACAAGTGGACCAGGTATTTTTGGTATATATTTCTTAGACACAATTAATAGAAGGATACTTCCTAATCCTATTCCGAATGTTATTGGATTGATTTCTGATATTCGGCTTACTGATTCAAGTAATATCTGGAAAACATCTTTATCCGCTTCCAAACTCACACCTAGTAAATGTTTTAGCTGACTTAATCCGATAATAATTGCAGCAGCTGATGTGAAGCCACTTATAACAGCATGTGATAGGAAATTAACTAAGAACCCAAGTCTCAGTGCACCCATTAAAAATTGAATAAGGCCAATCATTAACATCAGCAGTAGTACTAATGAAATGTACTCATCTGTTCCTGGTTCAGCAATTGTGGACACACCTGCCAAAACTAATAATGAGACCATCGCTACTGGACCTACAGCTAACTGTCGAGAGGTTCCAAATAGTGCATAAATCAGTAGCGGTATCGTTGATGCATATAATCCAATAACGGGAGGTAGTCCAGCTAACATTGCGTATGCCATCCCTTGAGGAATAAGCATAATCGCAACAATTAATCCCGCTGACATATCATCGTTTAAATCTGATTTTTTATAATTTGGAATCCATTCAAAAGCAGGAATAATTTTTTTAAGCATAGTAGTTTTCCTTTCTAAGAAGTATCAATTTTTATTATACTTATACCCCTATACCTATAATAGCTAGTTACATTTCGTTTGTCAATCTCAGCTTCTCGGTATGTACTGTTTTAATTACTGGCTATCAGCCGAAGTTTGCTAGTAAAAAAGAAAAAATCAGCAGTCGAATTGACTGCTGAATGAGTTTTAAGATTTTCTTGTTCTTAAAATAATGTACAAAGACATTTTCTCCAGTTTACTATATGTTTATAACTAACTAGTTCATTTATCATTATTGACAGACTATCACTTGTCGAGTAAATTGTCCTTTTTGTGCGATACAACGGGCAATGATTTCAAAACCAGCAGTATCAAGTAAAACATCTATCGTTTCTACTGTTATGATGACTACCTTGGTGGCAAACTTACGGGCACTTTGGAGCATTTCAAGTTGCATTTCCGGCTCTAACACAGAACAGTGATTGTATGGCATATCGATAATGGCAACATCATATCTACCAATTACGTTTCGTATGTCTTTTAAAATAACATCTCCTTCTAAACCAAAATAGGAAAGGTTTTCACGGGCTCCAATGGCAGCTAGTGGGTTGATATCACTTCCAACGATATCGATATTCATAGATAATGCCTCTATTAGTACTGTCCCAATTCCGCAACAAGGATCAATTGCTTTTATATTATGTGTCTGTGGTACAGCAATATTTACAACTGCTCTTGCTACACGGGTTCCAAGTGCAGTGGAATAGTTTCGTGGTTTCTTTTGATGGTGTAACCAAATGGGTTCACTCTTGAAATATTGACCGAAAATCCAACCTTCTTTGACTTTTATAATTCCGAACATTGCCTGAGGATTAACTAAATCGACTGTACCTTGTATTTCAAGACCGATTTTACGTTCAATTGAACGTCTTTCGTTAAAGCTCACTTTTTCTCCATTTTTAACAAATAGGACTTTGAAGGTTGTGTTTACTCGCAAATCTTTAACATTCTGAACTAATTCCTCTAAGCTATTACATCTGTATAGTATATCAATTCGTTCTTTCATGAACGGACTTCTGCTTGGGTCAATTCGTAATGTACTTTCTAACAGAGTTGATTCGGTATCAAAACCAAAAAGTGAGCGCATTTCCAACTGACATAAAGAATGCTCACCCTCATCCCATGAATAGGTGTATAGATAATTAATCCGTTCTATTGTTCGTGTCATTCAATCATTACTCTCCTTAACTAGCCAATTCAATCTCACCTATATAGTATAAACGAAAAAGCGCTTACTTGGAGGACTGAAAAAGTGTGATTTTCACTTGCATAGACTTCTTCAATTTCTACATTCTTTTTTACTTGAATCGTTATCCAAAAAAAAATTAGGCTACCAGACACCAATAAAATTTGGTGATGTGGCGCCTAAGTAGGTGTTTTTTTTCTGTCTCAAATGACTTAGTCAGTCTAGTATGCTCGCTTATTTACAAACTGCTAGATAGGTTAAAGGTTCTACTATTTCTTACTCTTTTTTAGCGAACAATAAACTCTTTTGTAACTTTATATGTCTCACCGTCCTTCGGTGTCATCCATGCTGCTAATATATACTCCCCTTGTGAAAGATTTATATCATGTAAAGTAATCTCGAATTCCAATGATTCTCCTTGTATGATTTCTTCTTTACCTAAAGTTTGTAGGAAGGTAGCAACACTTGAAAATAGGAAGAGGTTATCACCAGTTTTTGTTTCAACCGAAAAATCTATTCTTTGAGAGCTAGAAAAATTCAGTGTGACAACATTTTCGGTTTGGTTCGTTACTTGATATTGAAACACTAGTGGCCTTTCTTCAGTAAGACTTGCAGACATTTCACCAGCTACAATTTCATTCACGTTTTCATTACTAGTCTCGTCTTCGCTTGTTTGTTCACTTCCTACTCCGCATCCTGTTAATAAAAACCCTATAATGAATAGCAATGTTACTATTCGCATGATATCCCTACTTTCTTTTCGTATATCATGTTAGACGCTTTTATTATGAGGATGTTACATTTATTGAATAGTTACGACAATTCTTCCGCGTACTTCCCCTTTTAATATAGTAGGTAATACGCTAGGTAATTCTTCTATTGAAGTTTCTTTAATAATCATATCTAGATTATCTGGCTTTAAATCCGATGCCATACGTTCCCACAGCTTTTCTCTTGTTTCCATAGGACAATATACGGAGTCAATCCCAAGTAAATTAACACCACGAAGAATAAATGGGAAGACGCTTGTAGGTACTGATACTCCACCAGTTAGTCCACTAACTGCCACTGAACCTTGGTAGTTCATCTTACTCAATATAGCTGCAAGTGTTTCTCCTCCAACTGGATCGACAGCTCCTGCCCATAATTGTTTATCTAGTGGAGAAATCTTCTCTGGACACACATCTTCACGGGAAAGAATCTCACTCGCTCCTAACTCACGTAAGTATCCATGTTCAGATTCTTTTCCTGTACTTGCGACAACGTCATAGCCTCGCTTATGTAACATTGCAACTGCCATGCTTCCTACTCCTCCCGTTGCACCAGTCACTAGTACCTTTCCTTGCTCAGGAGTTAAACCGTTTTCCTCCAACCTCTGAACAGAAAGAGCTGCAGTTAACCCTGCTGTTCCAAATGCCATTGCTTCTTTTAAAGAAAGTCCCTCTGGTAATGGGATGACCCAATCTCCAGGTACCCTAGCATACTCACTATAACCTCCAAAATGAGATACCCCAAGATCATAACTTGTAACGATGACAGAATCTCCTTCTTTAAACTTTGAATTCTCAGTGGATACAACTGTACCTGCTAAATCGATACCTGGAACGAAGGGATAGGATTTTACGATTTTTCCATTAGGAGTACCTGCTAATCCATCCTTGAAATTAACACTGGAATATTGAACTTGAATAAGTACGTCACCTTGTGGTAAATCCTCAATTGAGAGCTCTTTGACACTTACTGAGAAATCCCCTTCCTTTTTATCCACTATTAATGCTTTAAAAGTTTGACTCATCTCATTTCCCCCTATTCGTTTTAAATATAGTTTGAATATAACAAAAATATTCTGACTGGTCAAAATAATTTTTTGTTGTATAATATCACTAAGACTATATTAGGTGGGAGAAATATGAAGAAGAAATCAGTTGAACGGAGAGAACAAATCTTAAAAGCAGCATTTCAAGCAGTAGCTGATAAAGGATATGAAGCAGTAACTTTACAGAATATTGCTGATTATGCAGGAGTGAGCAAAGGGGTAACGAATTATTATTTCAAAAATAAAGAGGATGTTTTTTCTAATTTATTAACGTGGGTAACGGAGCGTATTTATGAGAATGAACGTAAAGCAATTAGTATTCAAATAACTGCGATTGAGCAACTAACTGCCTATATTAACTCTGTCTTTA
The DNA here is from genome assembly GCF_002335805.1 of Bacillus sp. FJAT-45350. Lineage (NCBI taxonomy): Bacteria > Bacillati > Bacillota > Bacilli > Caryophanales > Bacillaceae > Bacillus > Bacillus sp. FJAT-45350. The sequence continues at coordinate 1,490,672 of NZ_NISU01000001.1, forward strand.
TTAGTCCTGAAAAAAATAAAAAATTTTATCAAGTCTATTTAGATTTTATTGCTCAAGCAACTAGGAACCCTGACTATCAACAAATTAACTTGAAGTTTTATGAAAATTGCTGGAGTCTTGCTAGTGATATTATAAGTTTAGGACAAAAAGAAAAGGTCTTCTCTCCTCAATTAAAAGTTGAACAAGCTTCAAAAACAGTGAGAGCTATAATTGATGGTTGCTTGATCCAGTGGTTATTACGCAATGAGGAAACATTACATGAGGAGTATAAAAAAACATGTCTTAGTGCGATTTTAGCTTACTTAGGTGCTTTAGAAGAATAATTTAAAGAGGCCGGGACAAAAGGTCTGTTTTGACCTTTTGTCCCAGCCTCTAAGCAATGTGCGGAGTCGCTGCATCTTTAGGCTTGTCCACTTATGACATAGGTACTTGACGATTAATCTTTCCATCAATTCGTTCGAAAATATCATCTAGATCCGGTCCAGTAATTGTTAAACCGTGGTTTTTAAGTCCGATTATTGTTCTAGCTGGGTTGTCAGCTTCTCTTACAAGTTGTGCAACTGTTTCTGCTAATTCAACAGTACCACATGGGTAATTAATTTCTGTTGCTTCAATTCCATCCATCCAAGCATGAATATGAACAATCGCTCCAACTTCAGGATGCTCCTTGTATACCATCCAATGCTCAATCGCATCAACTGACGCACGCTTTGGCATGATTTCTTTAGGAACACTTACTTGTATGTTATTTTTCTCATCATTATAACCTTTAATATATAGAATATCTTGTCCAATTACTTTCATATCAGCTTTATTGATACCACTTGCACTCATCCAAAAGTTATCTTGGTCTTGTCTGGCGCTAAGATTACCATAGCTTAAACCACCAATACCATATAATTTATTAAGATGTCGCATATCTCTTGATGTTAAATATTTATCAAGAGGAAATGGTGCGGGAAGAAGGTCCATTTCATCTAATTTTTTACCAGATACACTTAGTTTTTGAGTCACATCATCACCATGCCATAACTCTTGAGGTAAATCATAGTGGAAATCATTCTCAATCACTAGATTTGATAAAGCAAGTGGTTCTAGTCGCTTATAAATGTTAAGGAACAACTCTTCTGCATTTTCACCTTGAGTGTAGGATATTTTATAGCAACCTTGCTCAGGTGTTAAAAAATAAATATCTGTATTGTCACCATAGTGTGAAATATACACTAAGTGATTTGAAAGAGAACGGATTAAATAAGGGTAAGCTTCTTTGAAAATATCATAAGTTTGACCTCTAGTTTCAAAAACGGATACAACAAAAGTCGCTTGTGCTTTTCGTCTGAAAGGTCGAACATTTTCTTCGTCAAGGAAGTTAAAAATTAATTTAATGTCATCTATTGGTTCATCGTAAAAGGTAAATCCTTGTTTAACAAACTGTTCCTTTATTCCTTCTGCAAGCCAGTTTAAAAATGATGTTTGCTTAGTACCAGAAAAAGAAAAATTGCCCATGTTGTCTTCCTCCTAGTTCAAGTTATCGTTAGACGGATAGTGTAAGTTTTATTAAAAAGAAAGGATGTTAAGGCTCTAACACCACTTTGATTGTTGAGCCATTTCCTTTTTTCATCATCATTGTAATAGCCTCACGATATTGCTCTAACGGAAACCGATGAGTAATCATTTGTGATAGGTCTACTTTTCCTTGTCGCATTAATTCTATTGCAATCTCTAATGTTCTCATTTTCTTTCCTTGATAAACACCAGTACTATAGGCAAAGCTTCCCTTTACCTCTAATTCATTTAGCCAAACTGTTGTCCAGTCAATACCATCAATAATGCCAGCAAGACCAAGCAATACAACCTTCCCTCCACTTCGAGTAAAACGAAGAGAATCATTGATACTTTTCTTCCTTCCTACACATTCAAAGACAATATCTGCTCCGCCTTGAATGACGGACTCTCCATAAATTGGCTTTAACACCTTTGCATTCAGAACCTTAGCTGCATCGTCAATATATTGCTTTCCTTTTAGAAAAATCACTTCATCTGCGCCATATGATTTCGCTAAATCAGCTTGGAAAGAATGCTTTACTAATACAACAATTCGACATGGTATCTCTAATGCACGTATAGCAGCAACTACGCAAATACCAATAACACCTGCACCTATAACGAAAACTGTATCGCCTTCTTTAGGGGGATTTCGTAATACAGCATGAAGAGCACAACTAAATGGTTCAACTAAAACACCATTCGAATCATCTACTTCATCAGGCAATCGTATTATTTGACTTTGGTGTGCCACTAAATGAGAACTCCAGCTTCCACCAGTATCGCGACACGCACCAATAAGTAAACCGGGAGAAATTTTTCCATCAGTCATGTGATTACAGAGACTGTAGTCTCCACGTTCACAAGCAGGACAGATTTTTTCAATTCCCCTTGAGATACAAGACAGTACTGGGTCAATAACAACCCTATCCCCTTGATTCAAATTCTCTACCATTGATCCTGCTTCATCAATCGTTCCTACTACTTCGTGTCCTATAGTAAAAGGGAAGGAAGCAAATGGTGATGTAGTTGGACTGTCATTTAGACAAATTAGATTAATATCACTCCCACATACACCCCCATATTTGACCTTTACTTTTACCCAATTTTCATCAGGTAATGATGGTGTAGAAACCTTACGAAAACGCAAACACGATAGTTTTGGATGCCAGTAAATTGATGGTGAAAATCGACCAACAACTTTACTTAAAGCATAGCGTGGAACACTATAGTCGAACTGTATTGAATTCATCTTACGAAATCACCCCCAAAAAGGATTATTTATTTTTAACATATTGAAATCGTACAGACAGCAATCCCCTAAATTCGGGAGTACTATTTATACTAATTTTTTGCATACGACACCAAATTTATACATTCCTATATGAAATATTTTCAAAGAGGATCTGATTATGGTAAAAGATATAATCAATGTATGAAAACCTATATATATTCAGACTAACTATTACCATTGAACGAAAAAAAACCTAGCTATTATGATAAGCTAGGCATTTCATCATTATCTTTTGTTCCTTTTTTCGATTCCATAGGAGATAAAAGTTCACCATATTCAACTTCCCAGATTGCTTCTAATAAAGAATAGCTATAGTCCTTCAATTGCTGAATATTCCTCTTCATTATGAGCCTCCTCCTAGCACTACTATAAAATAAACACCTTTAATACAGTGTTTATTTTGTTAGTTGTAGTATAACTAAATATTGGAATGTTATTCTTAATAATGAGAGAAGTTAAATAATAATCTCAAAAAAGTAAATCTGACCAATTTGTCAATGAAATATCAAGCTTGTCGATTTCATCAAGTAAAGAAACTGTCTCTTCTTCACTCTCTTTATAAAAACCTTCTGTAACAGAGTTCCAAGGAATGTTCTCAAGTAGGCAAATAAAATCTGTATAGGAAAGTCCAGCAATGTACGCAGCTCGTTCCAAAGTAATTGAATTAGCAACATACAAACTTTAATCTTACTCTAAAATAACTTACATGCTAAAATAAAGAAAAGTGTATGGAAAGGAATGGCTATATGGCTCTTCCTCATAATCAAGACAATATTAACTATGCTGATTATTTAACATGGGATGAAGAATTTCGTTGTGAAGTCGTTGACGGGAAAATCATCAATATGAGGCCTGCGCCTACCCCTAGGCATCAAAATATTACGGATGAATTAACAGCTGAATTTAAAATGTTTTTGAGAGGGAAACAGTGTAGCGCCTTTGCAGATTGAATTAATAAATATTTTTGGTAAGTAAAAGGAGTACAGTCGTATCTACGACTGTACTCCTTTTTCTTATTCCACAGCATTTATAAATTCAATAATCGTTTCTGTTGGGAGAGCTCCCCTGAAGCCAGCTGGGTCTTTTCCTTCTTCAAAGTAAACGATTGTTGGTGTGGCGACAGCTTGGTATATCCTTGCTAAATCGGTGTGCTTTTCGATATCTATGTTTAAAATAACAAGGTCCTCAAATTCATCTAATAATTCATCTAGTCTCGTGTCAATCTCTTGACAATATGTACACCAAGTGGCATAAAAGACAGTAAATAGTTTTTCCGTATTCTCTAAGTATATATCAAAATCTTCTTCATACTTTAGCTCAAAATTCCGTTCTCCTCGTTCAAATACAAATCCATTTGACGCAACAATTGGGTCATCGTGTTTTCCTTCACTGTCATCAGTATGTATCTCCCCTGACTGTGTTTCATTGCTACAGGCGATAATGATAACAATCATCAGTAATAGCGTACTTAAAGACATCGCAAAGTTAATACTTCTTTTCATACAAACCTCCTCTTCAATTATAAAATCCTAATAATCTCCATTTCTATAGCTATACTAATTTTTCCTTTTTTAGGACTGTAATTTTTAACTTAATAGAAAAAAGACCTTTACCTTTAGCAGTAAAAGCCCTTTTATCAAATAACTGTTATATTTTAATACTACTTAGACTAGCCCCGTTTACAAATAGACGTTCAATATTTTTCTCAACTGTCGGATCAGGTATTAAAGGTGGTGCATGGTGTGGTTTTAAGCGGGCGTCAATAATTAGATTATCACAAGCCCAGTGCTTATTTTCATAAAAGCTATTAACTCCATAAATATCATGTGATGGGTTACTTCTCGTAAATGTTACCCATAAAAAGTTATTCAACTCTTCACTTAAAAATTGACTATCATCACATAGAATTATCATTGGACAAGTCGGCATGTTGCCCTTTGCTTGAATAGCCTTCGAAAATTCTTCAAGTTCTTGTTGAGCATGTTCGTAAGATGAGAATTCAGAACTTTCGATTGCTACAATACCTGGCATGACTAAGCGAGGATTGTGGAAGTTACGTAATCCCTTTAACTCTTCTGGTACTTCCTTACACAGATCTCGCTTTTTGTCTCCACAAGCAGCAAAAATTACTTTACTACCTGTATTTAACCCAGTACCCGAATAATCTAATGTATCTATTGTTGTATTCGTTTGAAAATGGATATCACGGTGGAGATCGATTCGCTCTAAAAGATACGATAAAAAGTCAACTTCATCATGAGTGCTTAATGGTTTTTCTTCTTCAGCAGCGATAAAAAGGTACTTAGCTAAGCTCAGTTGTCCTGTTCCTAAAATACGGTTTGCGATTGTTAAAAGCTCAGCTGGTTGTTTTACTTTTTGATAAGGAGTGTAACGTTCGCTCCCGATAGCAAATAATAAAGGATGCACACCTGCCGGATCGACAGCATGTACTTCTTTTACACCAGGAATTTCTTGTTTCACTGCATCGCCCGTTAATTCATGAATGAGAGCACCAAAGGCTGTATCTTCCTGTGGAGGACGACCTACAACAGTAAATGGCCATATTGCATTTGGCTTTGCGTACACCTTATGCACCCTCATTAATGGGAACTCATGAGTAAGACTGTAATAGCCTAAATGATCACCAAATGGACCCTCTGGTTTTGTTTCCTCAGGATATATCTCACCAGTAATAACAAAATCAGCATCATTACTAACGCAATAACCATCAATATAGCTATAACGAAAACGTCGTCCAGCTAGTAAACCAGCAAATGTCATTTCACTTAGCCCTTCAGGTAAAGGCATAACTGCTGACAATGTGTGAGCAGGTGGTCCACCGATAAAAATACTTACTTTTAATGGCTTTCCTTGTTTAGTAGCCTTTGCCTGGTGCACACCAATTCCTCGATGAATTTGATAGTGAACGCCAATTTCTTTATCTAGTTCATACTCGTTACCACTTAGTTGAATACGGTACATCCCAAGATTGGAATTCATAATTCCTTCCTTATCAGGATCCTCAGAATATACTTGTGGTAATGTAACAAATGCTCCTCCATCGTCTGGCCAGTGCTGAATTAGTGGAAGATCTGAAATCTTAATTTCTTGTAAGGTTACAGGTTGACCACTTGTCTTCTTGTTTGGTAAAGCCTTCGAAGCAGCTAGTCCTGTTCCAATTTGTTTAAATGGATTCTTTAAAGCCTTAATAGGATCGTTTCGCAAAGCTACAACATTTTGTGCATGATCCCACGTATCGCGAAAAATAAATTTGCTGCGTTCTACTGTACCAAATAAATTAGATACAGCTCGAAAGTTTGTTCCTTTTACATTTTCAAATAACAGTGCAGGTCCCCCTGCTTCGAACACTTTCATGTGTATAGCAGCCATCTCAAGGTATGGATCAACTTCTTCATGTACTCTAATTAAATAACCATTTTTCTCTAAATCTAGAATACATTGCTCTAAATTTTGATACATGATTTACTAGCTCCCATTTCATATATATTTAGTACGTCTTTTTTCGACAACACTCATATAATTATAATAACAGAAAAGCTTATGAATCATAAATATTTAGATATGTACATCGAGATTTAAATTTCAATCTATGGTTATTTCTGATTGGTTAGGATGTTGCTAATGATAGTTGCTAGCTGTCCTCTTGTAATTGGATCATTCGGCTTAAAGCTACCGTCCTCATATCCTTTAACAATTCCTTCATTACGCATCGTTTGAATCGCTGTATAAGCCCAATGATCGTTTCTTACGTCTCTAAAACTACTAGAAGCAGCTACTAAAGATTCATTATATTGTCCGGTATTATATAAAATCTGTGCAATTTGGGCTCTTGTTACCGTAGTATTAGGTGAGAAATGGTTATTTCCTGTCCCATTCATAATCCTGTGTTGAGCAACAATAGTAATTGGCTGTATTGCAGAATGGTTCTGTCCGACATCTAAAAATGAAACATGTGTATTTGCGATTGGTTGTAGTTCTAGGAAGTTAACCATAATAATCGCAGACTGTGATCTAGTTAGTGAATTATTAGGTCTAAACGTATTATCAGGAAATCCTGAAATTATTCCTGAATCAGCTAATAGATTAATTGAATCTTCTGCCCAGTGCCCTCTAATATCTCTAAAGTGGAGATAAGACTGAACATCATACTGGTATAAGTTCCATCTATCCATTAATCTACCTACATTCTCTCGGTAATAATCCCCCCCGAGATGATTGTATCCAGCATTAGCAATATCAAAAAGATATTGTTTGGAACTTTCCTCAATACTTACTCCATTAGAAAGGTTTTGTTGGTATTGGTCTCGTGCAAATCCATATCTATTATTTTGTAATAGTGTACCAGCTAAGAAATTAATAGCATGTTCATAGGAATTAAACATTCGATACCAATTGTCTCTTCTTTGTGTTTCATCAAACACCTTACGATTGTCTCCATTGTCTGCAATGACTGGAATCGCCCGATCAAAATCTTCGTCAGGTTGTCCAACTAATTGCCAAGCATTTGATGGATTAAAACCCCAAACCTTAATACCGAAAATATTATTTGCATGATGAGCGATTCTTGTAGTTCCATAGCCACTTTCGATAATTGCCATACCAATAATGGCACTAGCTGGGACTCCCCATGTTTCACTTGCTTTCACAGCATGTTTTGACACTTCTTTTACAAAGGCTTCTTGTTGACTAAGACTTGGTCCGTTGGTAGCTGCTAAATATGCATTTGTATTTCTTCCAAGATCACTATTTTCATGTGGCACAGGTGGAAACGTAGCTGAAAAACTAGCAAATGGATTAATTGCTACTAGTGAAATTACTAAAACTATTGATAAAAGAAACTTTGAGTATATTACCAAACCTATTCCCCCTCTTCTCGTCATCGCTCTTCGAAACTATGTAACTATATAAGAGCATACCAAAGAAGATTTAGTGAGGGTATCAGTGATATTTTCCATGATTCCAAGATTAGACCAATACTGTTATTACTTAGAGAACTATCCACTACTAGCTAAAAATGAACAAGAATAAAACCGCAAGCAGTCTTTTGTTTATGTATTTTTTAATTTCCTGGCCACAAAAAAGTACCTCTCAAAGGTTTGGCCCTTCGAAAGGTACTTTAGAATCATTAGTGTCACTTACTCATCAAACAATGTAATATTATAAGCGTCTAGTACCCATCTAGGTACGAAGAACCTTGCCGTCATTAATGGATCAACAATTTGTGATACTTGTGATTGTCCAACAGCACTCATTAGCATCGTTAAGTGACTTAAACTTAAATCAGTATGAGGTATAAGGGTATCAATCATAATTTCAACTGCTTTTTTTGCCGATTCATCTAATGTTTCCATCGATACAATTGATGCAACTCCATCCTTATTTTCCACAAAAGGAAACGGAATCGAATGTCCTTTTACTACTTCTAATGTAACGGTCACTTTTCCAGGAATTTCAATACCAGAAACACCAATTTCTCCGTCTCCCATTGCTGCGTGAAGATCACCTAAACCAAATAAAGCTCCCTCATGAAATACGGGAAGGTATAGTGTAGCCCCAGTTGTAATCAGGGTCGTATCCATGTTCCCACCATGAGCTCCTGGTGTACCACACGAAATAGGTTCATCCGTTGGTGCAACTCCGATAACTCCAATCATAGGATTCAAAGGAATATGTAGCATATCATTAAAAATTGCTTTTTCATCTTGAATTGGGATTATTTTTGCTTCAAATTGGTCAATTCGGTGTCCCATCACACCTAAGTCAGGCCCAACAGCCATTACTCCTTGTTCAGCCAGTTCAATGTTATCAATTCTGACTTTCAATACATCACCAGGTTGTGCATCCTCTACATAAATGGCACCTGTAGCTGGATTAATTTGATTCCAATCAATTGAATTAAAGGCTGTTGTATTAGATTGAATTTGGTTAGTGAAGCAATCATATGTCTCGATGACAAGTTGCGTACCTGATTTTACTTTAACAGAAGCCTCATTATTTTTATCAAAGGCATAAAAGAAATGATCTTTTTCAATGAATTGTGTCATATTAAAAATCTCCTCCCATTCTGTAGATTAAACGAAATATTATAACCTAGTTTACTGTATGTCTAGGTTATATACTAGGAAAGTGAATAAGGTCACTAAAAGGGAATCCCTCTTAGTGACCTTTTAAAAGTGTGTACACTTAATTTGAAGTTGTATGCAATTGGATTGGAGTATATTTTTGAGACAGCCTCAAAGATTTAGCCCACTGGCTTCTTCCTTGCCAAAATCGTCTGCCTTCCCTCTAGTTCATGTTCCTCATAAAAAAGAATATGCCAATCAGCAAATTCGCTCAGGAGTTCATTAGAATTCAATTTGAATTTATCAGATACACCTTCTTTTTTATGGTAGGACGACTTATAAAATGTCTCCATAAAGACATATCCATTCTCATTGATGATAGTTTTAATAAATGGAAAAATTGCTCTGTCTAAATAATACGTCACTACTACTAAATCATAAATCTTATCCGATTCTATTGTTCTGCTTAATTCAGTTAAGTCACATAGTCTTGGAGTAACTGATAGTCGTTGTTCGTCTACCTTCGTTTTAATAAACTGTATAGCTACATCTGAAATATCTAAAGAATCTACTTGGTATCCCAGTTCCGCAAGATAAAAGCTATTCGCTCCTAGACCACAGGCAATATCAAGGGCTTGTTCACCTGTAAAATACGATGAGAGATTTTTTAGACGTTCATTAGGGCGCGGTTGATTGAGATTTTTAATATGTTGTTGATGCTTATTATTCCATTTCGTTTTCGTATCCAACTTTGAGTCCCTCCAAAGTATTATTTTGTTGATTTTACTTTACACAATATTAGAATACAAATAAAAACACATTAGGAAGTGTGTTCCTAATGTGCCCATTACACCTTATGAGGAAGAAGTACTTTCTGCGTGTTCAGGCTTTTCTTTTGGTAAAAAGCTTGCTACTAAAATGACACATAGAGTAGCAATGATAGCTAGAATAATGAAAACAGAATGGAGTCCTGCTGCTAAAATATCTGGTGCAACATCTGTTCCATTATTCGTATGCCCCCCAATATGTTGATTAAGGACTGCTCCTAATACAGCTATTCCTAACGTTTGACCTAATGTTCGTAAAAATGCATTTGAAGATGATGCAGTACCACGGTGGTTCCATTCTACCGACGATTGAACAATAACTGTAAAAACAGTAAATGATAGACCGAATCCTAATCCAATGAAGAACATAATCACAATAAGAATGAAGTTAGGTGTTGTTCCAGTAATAAATGTCAATGCGAATGAACCTAATGCGATTAAAATAACTCCCGTTAACGAGATTGGTTTCGTTCCTAGTTTTACAATAAATTTCCCACTAACATACGCCCCTAATGGCCAGCCAAGAGACATAGGGATTAACGTTAGTCCAGATGAAGTAGCAGCTAATAGAAGTACACCTTGCACCCATAAAGGTAGATATGCAGTTAAGCCAATTAAGATAGCACCAAGTAATAAGCCACTTAAATTTACAATCAATAAGTGGCGATTTTTCAATAAGTGAAATGGGAGCATTGGCTCTTTAACTTTAAGTTGAATAATTGCAAAAATAAATAGAAATGCAAAGGCCACTGCAAATAAAATGAACATCATACTATCATTCCAAGCAATTTCCGTGCCTCCAGATAGGAGCGCATAAAGTAAAGCAGAGGTACCAACAATGAATGTGAATGCTCCACCAAAATCAATTGAACGTTTTCGTTTTTCGATTTTTTCTTCTAAATATTTTCCGATTAAATACATTGATACAAGTCCAAATGGAATGTTGATGTAAAATATCCAATTCCATGTGAAATAATCAACGAAAAACCCACCTACCAAAGGACCAAATATACCTGCTATTCCCCATATAGAACCAATTATAGCTTGAACTCTCGCTCGTTGTTCATATTTAAATATATCTCCTACAATTGTGAAAGTCATTGGCATTAGCGCTCCAGCACCAATACCTTGTATAGCGCGGAACATGATAAGCTGTTCCATCGTTTGTGATAAGCCACATAATCCAGAACCGATTAAAAATAATATAGTTCCTGTAATGAATATCTTCTTTCTCCCGAAGAGGTCAGCAAGCTTTCCGAAAATGGGAGTCATCACTGCGTATGTTAATAGATATATAGCAAAAACCCAGCTAATTAAATCAATTCCACCAAGATCCCTTGTAATACCCGGCACAGCAGTACTAATGACCGTTACTTCTATAGCTGCTAGAAAGGTTGCGATTATTAGTGCAATTGTTATATTCCGTTGATAACGATTCATTATGTCTACCCTTTCTCCTGTGACAATGACTTCTTTTTTTATTAAGTTATCTTAACAATATTTTCCTACAAAAACAATGAAGGAGTCTCATTAAAAATTATGGAATTTCGCCTTTCTATTTGCAGGAACAGTGTCTACAAATCCACTTATGATTATAGTAGGTTTATTTATTCTACTAGCAGGGGCAAATGGAGGGAAATTGGGATTAGCTCGCTGGTTACTCCCCTATATTAGAAAAATATATAAAAAGCTAACGTCAAAAGGTCAGGTGTAATAATAAGGAAGGGCGCTCCATAGTCACGAGCCCCCTCCTTACTCTACATATTTATTAATAGCTTTATAGCATGGTCAATCTCTTCTTTTGTTGTATACTTACCTAAGCTAAATCGAATAGCTCCTTTACCATCCTCTTCCGTCACACCCATTGCTTTTAAAACAGGTGATAATGTGACTTCGCCTGAATGACAAGCAGAACCAGTTGAAGCAGCTAGTTGCGGAAGTGCTGAAAGTATATCTTGTCCAACTTGATTCTTAAAGTTTATGTTCAACGTATTAGGTAAACGGTATTCTGGGTGACCATTTAAGGAAATACTTTCTTGAAAGTGTGATTTTAATTGCTCACAAAAGTAATCACGTAACTCTTTTACCTGTTCGTTTTTAGATATATCCTTCTTTGCTATTTCACATGCTTTACCTAACCCAACATCAAATACTACATTTTCAGTGCCTGCCCTTTTGCCGCTTTCATGACCAGCACCATGCATGAAGGATTCAATTTCAATCCCATCACGAATATACAAGGCTCCAATTCCTTTAGGTGCATATAATTTGTGCCCAGCAATTGTTAGGAAATCAATATGTAATTCATTAACATCGATAAGTACCTTTCCTATCGATTGTGAAGCATCTGTATGAAATAAGATGTTCTCTGCCTTTGCTAATTCCCCAATTTCTTTTATTGGTTGGATTGTTCCAACTTCATTGTTTGAGTGCATCACTGAAATTAATATTGTATCCTTCGTTATTGCTTTTTTGATGTCTTCTGGATTGACTCTTCCATACTCATCAACACCAATATATGTAACCTTCGCCCCTTGTTGTTCAAGATAGTTACAAGGATTTATGATGGCTGGATGCTCAATCGTTGTTGTAATGATATGGTTTCCTTTTTCTTTAAAACTAGAGAATACACCCTTTAAAACATGATTATTGGACTCACTCCCACCACTAGTAAAAATAATTTCTTTCGATTGGCAATTAATCAGGCTTGCGATTTGTTTTCTAGCTTCTTCTACAGCCTTTTTTGCTTGCATTCCTTGAAAATGCATGGCGGAAGGATTCCCATAGTAATTTTCTAAATATGGGAGCATTACTTCACGAACTTCTGGTGCAATGGGTGTACTTGCATTGTAATCTAAATAAATCTGTTCCACTATACAACAACTCCTTCCGTTCTAAAGTAGTTATCGATTTACTTTGTCACAATAATTTGTTAATTCAATAATCATTGCGCCCATTCTCTCGTTATCTGGAGCAATTATGCGTTGGACTCCTTCGTCTCGTAATGCTTCAGTAGTAACTTTCCCAACTGAAACAGCGATTGTTTGATTTTCAAATGCTTCGCTAATTTCTTTTACATAATCCTTTTCCTTGGCATGCTTGAATAATGAATAAACTTGAATGGCAGTTGTGAAACAAACAGCATCAATCTCTTTATTGATGATTTCTTTACAAACTTTATCCACTGTAGCTACGTCAGGCGCGATATGTTTGTAAGGTAAAATTTGAGTAACGATTGCTCCTTTATCTTCAAGAAATTGAATCAATCTAGGTGCAGATTCACCATGAAGTTGAACCATCACATGCTTCCCTTCTAAATCATGTGACTTTAAAGAACGAATTAACCCTTGATTTGTTCCATCATCATCGGTAGCAATTGGTGTAATACCAAGTTTTTTTAATGCATTTATTGACTTGTAGCCACGAGAGCCAACCTTGGCATTGCTAATTTTAGAAACAAATTCATCATATACGTTTACTTCTTTTGCGATATTTAAAAGTGCTTCAATGCCAATTCCAGTTGTAAAAATACACCAATCATTTTCTCCTTGGACAAAATTCAGTACATCTTGTCCCACATGCTTTTCATCAAAAAAAGTTGTCCCTTGAAGAGAACGAATAAGCGGTGTACCTCCTTGCTTAGTAATTAAATTACTCATTTCCTCAAGCTTACGAGAACCACCGATTGCTATGTTCATATTTGCTAATTTATTTCCCACAAAACATATCCCCTTTGTATGTATTATAGACGAATGAAGCTGCCCCAGAATCCAATTGTATTTTGGGACAACTTAAATATAGAGATTTGAGTTTATAGTTCGAAGTCTACTCCAATGCTATCTACTCGACCCACTTCTACTATGTATGAAGCAACTGCTTTGTGTTCAGGATTTACTACATAAGCGTCAAGTGCCGCTTGGTCTTCAAAACGTACCATTAATACAACTTGGTATTCTTTATTACGGTCTAGGATATTTAACCCCGCTTGAAGGTCAACAATGCCAGTTAGATGCTCCTTTAATGCTTTAAAACGTGTTACAACTTCCTGTAATTGCTCTTGCGTTGTCTCTTCAGAAAATTTTACAAGTACTGTACGTTGAATCATATGATTGCCTCTTTTCTAATAATTATTTTCATCATTAATTTTATCTAACTACTTAAAGTAAAGCAATTCCTTTAAAATTTTTATAAAGCAATTTCTTGTAATCTATCAATTATAGAACGAATGCAAGCACTGCAACGAGTACGATTACAACTGGCAGTACAAATATGTAAATAATTGACAGATTAGAAAAACTACGACTTTTATTATATTCTGTATCAAGGTTTTTCGTAACGTTTAAAGTAGCAATTAGTGCAATTATACTAATTATGAGGGCGATTCCGATAAGGACTAACATGAATTACCTCCTTTATTCTGATTTAATCATACTTTATTTATTGATTAACAATCTACAAAATGAATAAAAAACACTGTTGAGTTTTCGTATAACTTAGAAATTAATTGGCACGATATAGAGGGTAAGAAAATACATTCACTCGGGAGGAATTCATCCATGCAACAAAACCCACAAGCACAACAAGCAGCTCAACAGGCTCAGCAAGCAGTACAACAAGCTCAACAGGCAGTTCAACAAGCGACACAACAAGCAAATCCTCAAGCTATTCAACAAGCTCAACAGCAATTACAACAAGCACAACAACAAATTCAACAAGCTCAAGGTAGTGCACAACCTGCTCAGCAACAACAATATCAACAAGCTGCTCAACAAGTTCAACAGGCTGCTCAGCAATTACAGCAAGCACAACAACAGCAACAGCAGCAAATACAACAAAATCAAAACCAACAACAACAATAACGATAACGATAAATTTGCGAAAGGGCACCTTTTAACAGGAGCCCTTTCTTATTACTTATTTACGTTAAACTTCATTGTTAATTGATATAAATCTTCGGCCATTTTTGCTAGTTCAATTGCAGTTGCGGCTGTTTCTTCTATGCCTGCCGCACTTTGTTCTGTTGACGTTACAATACTTTCAATAGCCTACACTGACTAATTCCTTCGTTTGTATTTTTTTCATCATAAGTTGATTTTTCAAAGGAAGGTAGCAAATAAAAAAAGGTGAATGCTAGAAACATTAAAATTGGGATTGAACCAAGAATTAATAACTTTCCTTTCACTCCATCAATTTTTAATTTTCTTGTAAATTTTTAATCATGTGAGTCCCCTTGCAACATTTATGCTAGTACTTTTGTTGGATCTAGCTTATTTAAACTAAGAGAAAGGTAATCGTAGAAACGGCAGTTGTCTCTTATAGAACATGAAAAAGCTCTCAAAAGATGGTAGTAATCTTTTGAAAGCTTTTATTAATGGTAGATACTATAAGTTATTCAGCTGAGTAGATAAGACGACTTCTACTGTCGTACCTTCGCCTTCTTCACTAGAAATATGTA
The DNA here is from genome assembly GCF_002335805.1 of Bacillus sp. FJAT-45350. Classification (NCBI taxonomy): domain Bacteria; kingdom Bacillati; phylum Bacillota; class Bacilli; order Caryophanales; family Bacillaceae; genus Bacillus; species Bacillus sp. FJAT-45350. The sequence goes on from NZ_NISU01000001.1 coordinate 1,505,876, forward strand.
TAGAGCCTTGATGATTTTCGATAATCTTAAAGCTTACCATCAGACCTATACCTGTCCCTTTTTCTTTTAATGTATAAAAAGGCTCACCTAATTTATGGATTCTATCTTTAGGAATCCCACAACCATTGTCTTTAAATTGAATACTTATACTAGAATCTTTTATATTCTGAATAACGTCTATTACAATCTTTCCATTCGATTCAACTGCATCTATTGAGTTTTGAAGAATATTAATAAACACTTGCTTTAATGCATTTGAATCACAAATTAACGGTGTAGGACCTACTACATTAAGGTCTATTTCTATTCCTTTTAATATAGCACTCGTCTTTTCTAGTGTAAGTACCTCTTCTAAAATAATTGATAAATCATTTTCAGCAAGGTTCATTCCCTGATGAGGTTTAGCAAGAGTGAGAAATTCATAAATAATTCTTTCTACACGATTAAGTTCAGTTTCAATTAAGGTGAAATGTTCCTCGTTAAACTCTTGGTATATCTTAAATAATTGGATAAACCCTTTTATTGTTGTAAGTGGATTACGTATTTCATGTGCTACACCTGCTGCAAGCTCTCCAACAACTGATAGTTTATCTGATTTTTGTAAAAATTCTTCATACTTCTTTTTTTCTGTCACATCACGATTGATAAACTGTACTGCTAGTTTATCTTTGTAATAGATGCTTGCTGAAGTTGATTCATACTTACGAATTTCACCATCGAGAGTTTTAACCTTGTAGTTTGAGAACACTTTTTTCGATTTGTCATTTTCCATTTCCACCAATTTACTTTTAAATACTTTATAACTTTCAGGTAGTAAAAAGTCTTTAACGCACTTCCCAATTATTTCACTTTCATCTTTTGCACCAAACTGTTGTAAAAAAGCACTATTAACATATACCAACTTTTCATCACAATGGATACCTATGGCATCACTTGAGGACTCAACAATTGTACGATAACGCTTCTCGCTCTCGATTAAACTGTTTTCTTTCCAAGTACGATACTTTTGTTCTAAGCTTTTCATTTTTGATATGTCCTGTATTTGTATTGATAGTATTTCTGAATTGTTAATTACAGCAACATCAACGATCGCCCAGATAATATCGCCATTTTTATGTATGTACCTTTTTTCAATTTGAAAGCTATTTATTTTCTTATTTTGTATGTCATTATATAATTGTTTATTTTTGTAAATATCATCTGGATGAGTGAGTTCTTTATACGAACTATTAATCAGTTCATTTTCTGTACAGCCGAATAGCTCACAGAAGGTATTGTTCACTTCTAATAAAACCCCTTTGGAAGTTGCAAATCCCATTCCTATCGAAGCGGTTTGAAAGGCAGTTTTATATAAGTTATGTTTGTCTATTGCTACTTCAGGTAACATTATGTCACCCTCCCCATAAAACTTGATATCCCTATTTTAAGTCTTATCTAGCTTTTCATCTACTCTTTTCTACAATTTTTGTAAAAATCAAACGGAGCATTCCATAGATTTGCGTATAGAAAGAGGATGTACAAAATAATAGAGTAACACCCTCTTTAAAATATTTCCAGCTATATAGCTTCTAGAGCTTGCTTTAAATCTGACCAAATATCTTTTCGTGATTCAAGCCCTACTGAAAGACGGAGCAATTCATTTGAAATCCCCATCTTTTGTCTCTCTTTTTCTGGTACAACGGCATGTGTCATTGAAGCAGGATGCTGAATTAATGTTTCTGCATCTCCTAGACTTACTGCAATTTTGATTAGTTTTAATTGATTTACGACTTTCACCGTATCATCATACGTACCGTTTACCTCAAATGAAAGAAGACCACCTCCAGAGTTCATTTGTTTCTTTGCTAAGTGAGAGTCTTGGTTTTCTTTGTCACCTGGATAGTAGACTGCTTTTACATTTGGATGAGATTTAAGTTTTTTACAAAGTTTTCTTGCATTTTCGCAATGTCGTTCCATTCTTACTGATAATGACTTAATCCCACGAATTAACAGCCATGCATCAAATGGAGCCATGACTCCTCCTATATCCTTTTGTGCCCCCTTCTTTAAGTTGGCAATTACATCTTTCTCTCCGACGACAATCCCACCAATTACATCCCCGTGTCCTCCAAGATATTTTGTCGCACTATGAACGACTAAATCACAACCGAATTCAAGTGGCTTTTGTAAATATGGCGTTGCAAAGGTATTATCGACAATAACTTTAATCCCTTTTTCTTTAGCGACTGCTGCAACCATCTTTAAATCAACAAGCTTCATTGTTGGGTTAATCGGTGTTTCTATATAGATACATGTTGTATTTTCTTTGATAGAGGCTTCAATTTCCTCTCTCGTCGTTAAATTTGAAAAGGTGTAGTCTATATTATATTTTTCATATAGAAGCTGTAAAAGACCAAAAGTACAACCGTAAATACCTTTCGAACAAAGGATATGGTCATTCGCTCTTGTTAAACCAATTAAAACAGCTGATACTGCAGCCATACCTGAAGCAAATGCAAGGCCGGCTTCACCGCCCTCTAGTTCAGCCATACGTTCTTCTAATACGTTCACTGTCGGGTTAGAAAGCCTCGAGTACATATAGCCATCTTCTCTTCCAGCAAATCGATTAGCTCCTTGCTCCAAAGTTGAAAAAGTAAATGTTGATGTTTGATAAATAGGTGGAGTTAGACTATCTAAATGTTGTTTGGAATTGTAGCCAGAATGAATAGCCTTCGTTTCAAATTGATGCTTCTCCTTTTTCTTCATCCTCATCCCCCTAACTGTTATAGTATGAAAACGCTTTCTCTCCGGTAATATATTTATATTATTAAAAATTGAACACAATACCGAAAACTTCTATAACAAAAAAGTGTTCCATACGGTCGATTTTACCTTTGGAACACTCCTGAATCTCTGGTATATTCTACGAGTTGACAGAACCTTCTTGTCGTTTCCTTTTTACCTCATATACTTTTAAATTTTGATACACAACATGTAATAACGGCGCATCAATATTATATTTTTGTGCTAGATTTAATAAGTATCCTTGTAAATGGTCACCCTCAGTTACGTACCCTTTTTCCATGTCTCTCTGCATTGAAGATTTCGTTTCATAAGATACTTTTTCCAATAAAATCAAATGCTTACTTACAATATCATCTGCAAGTGGCGCCTGATGAGCGAGCATAATCGATGCAATTTCAGAAAAAAGGTTTTGAACAAAATCTTTGCCGCCGTCACTTTCAAAGATTGAACCAACTGGAGCCCTCATTAAAGTAGTCATACTTGACATAGCTGCAATTAATAAATATTTATGCCACATTTCTTGTTCAATAAATGAACTTCGTTTAAATGACGCTTTTGTTCCACTTAGTACATCTTCAATTTTTTTTATTCGTTCAGTTTCTTTATTTTCAAATTCACCAAAAGTGACTTGGTCACCTTTACTCGTATGTACAATATGCCCTTGTTTATTTAATGTAGTTTCAATAAAGCACAATCCACCTATAACATTTTCTAAGCCAAATTCTTGTTGTAATGTTGGTAGGTGCCCTATTCCGTTTAATAATGGCAAAATGACTGTATTCTCACCTACAAACGGTTTAATGTCTTGTATTGCAGCGGCTAAGTGATAGGCTTTTGTTGAAAATAAAATTAAATCGAATGGTTCAGTCTTATCAGATGCCGTAACAACGTTAGGTCGGCATGTAAAATCGCCATTTATACTTTGTATGACTAATCCATCTTTCTCTAACTCTCCCTTTCTCCGTGTTCGAACTAGGAATGTTACATCTTCTCCTTTTTCTACTAATCTACCACCGAAATATCCACCAACGCCCCCTGCACCAACAACTAAAATTCTCATAATTATTTCTCCTTCCAATCCAGAATGAATGCTTTTCATTATATTTTACCAATTTTCCGATAATATCGCTATAAAAGAAAAATTAAAAGCAAGTTCTTCATTGGTTCGTTGTTTATATGGTAGGATGGAATAAATTACAAAGAAGGAGTGTTGAGTGCATGAGTGAATATTCTTTTGATAAAGTCGTTGAACGAAGAAATACAGGCTCTGCCAAGTGGGATATGGTTGATACTCTTTATCGTGGTAAGGACCTTTTACCATTTTGGGTTGCTGATATGGATTTTAAAGTCCCTACGGAAGTGATAGATGCTCTCCAACAAAAAGTATCTCACGGTGTTTTTGGTTATCCTGCACATTCTCCAAGTGCAAATAGTGCTGTTATAAACTGGTTAGCGACTCATTTTCATTGGAACATAGAAGCACAGTCTATTCTTTTTACGTCAGGTATCATCCCGACAATTAACAACATCATACAAGCTTTTTCAAATGAGGGTGACGAGATTATCATTCAAACTCCTGTATATCCCCCTTTCTATCAGCTTGTGACGAATAATAATCGAGAATTAGTTAAAAACCCATTGAAATATGAACAAGGTACATACAAGATGGATTTCGAACATCTAGAATCAGTTATTAGTGACAATACAAAAATGCTGATTTTGTGTAGTCCTCATAATCCAGTAGGGCGGGTTTGGAAAAAGGATGAGCTTGAACAATTAGCTGATATTTGCAAACGCCATAATTTACTTGTTATTTCAGATGAGATTCATGCAGATCTACTATATGACGGACATTCACATACTCCTATCGCTTCTGTATCCGAAGATATGGCAAAACGTACGTTCACTTGCTTAACTCCTAGTAAATCATTCAATCTTGCGGAATTTCATACGTCTTATGTAGTTATTGAGGAAGTTGAACTTAGATCACGTTTAAAAAAGCATTTAGCTATTCAATTTCAAAATACAACAAATTCCTTTGGTGAAATTGTGACTGAAGCAGCTTATACGTATGGTGAAAGCTGGCTCAAGGAACTTCGAATGTATTTAAAAGGAAATTATGATTTCGTTAAAGCGTATTTTGAAAAACATATACCATTACTATCGATTATTAAGCCAGAAGGAACTTATCTACTCTGGATTGATTGTAGTAAATTAGAGCTTTCATCTACAGAAAGAAAACGATGGTTAGTAGAAGATGCTAAAGTTGCTCTAAATCATGGGCCAACATTTGGAGAAGAGGGAGAATCGTTTGAACGAATGAATATTGCTTGCCCAAGAAAAACGCTTGAAGAAGGTCTGGAGAGAATTCATAGGGCTTATCAAAAGTTAAATAAATAAATAAATAAAAAATGGGCGAATTCACCTTCAAATGAATTCGCCCATTCCTTGTAAGAAACTTATTGTGCTGTATAGCCACCATCAACTAAAAGATTAGCTCCCGTAATAAAGCTTGCATCATCAGAAGCTAGGAATGTAACAGCTTTGGCTACTTCCTCTGATTTACCAAGACGCCCAATTGGATGAAGTGAGATTAAATGGTTCTTCATCTCATCATCTAGTTGGTCAAGTAAAGGTGTATCAATATAACCTGGACAAACTGCATTCACACGAATATTTTCTTTCGCATACTCAACAGCTAATGCTCTTGTTAAATTAACTACGCCACCTTTTGAAGCTGCGTAAGGAGCAGTTTGTGCCTGACCAACATGACCTAAAATTGAAGCATTATTTACAATACTTCCGCCACCATTTTTTTGCATAGCTTTAATTGAATGTTTTGCTGCTAGGAAAACACCATCTAAATTAATAGAGACAACTCTTCTCCATTCCTCAAGTGATAAATCAGCAGTTGGGCTTAACGCTCCAATACCAGCATTATTAAAGAGAATGTCTAGTTTTCCAAACTTAGACATCGTTGTGTCGATCATCTTTTCAATATGAGCTTCATTTGATACGTCAACATGAACATAAACAGCTACTACTTCCTCTTCGTTTAACTCTTGAACTAGTTTATTACCAAGCTCGTCATTTAAATCCGCAATAACGACCTTTGCCCCTTCCTTCACCATCTCACGTGCTGCATATTCTCCAATTCCACTTGAACCACCAGTAATAATAGCAACTTTATCTTGTAATCTCATCTAAATCTCCCCTTATTGTAGACTTCTTTTATTTCTTTTGTTATAGCACTGGCATAGCAGACATTTTTCATTTGGCTTGGGACGCTCTACTTCTTTAACAGAATTCTCCCAACCATCAATTGTGAGAATAGTTCTGCGTAATGCATCTTTTTTCCCAATTAAATACTTCATTCCCTCTATCGCTTGATAAGAAGCAATAATATCCGTAACTGGTCCAAATAAGTCCATACTAACATCGTTAAATATGCTATGTAAGCGTAAGCATTCTAGGCAAGCGGTTTGTTCAGGTATAAATGTTACTTGCCTACCAGTTGATCCTTTGACAGTTCCGTAAATAAAAGGAAGAGCATTGTTATAACAGTAGGTACTTAGTAAGCTACATACTTCGGAATTGTTAGTTCCATTGAATACTAAATCAATTCCGTCGCATACTTCCTTTATATTACTTTCTGTAAGTTCTTTGTAAATTCCTTCTATTATAATGGAAGAATTTACTATTTTTAAACTTTGTATTACTGTTTGTACTTTTTGTACGGTTATTTTTTCTCTATTAAAAAGATTTGGTTGAGCAGGAGTCTCTGGGCGAAGAGTGTCTTTATCGACAATACGTATAGAGCCAACGCCTGCGCGTACCAAATGGTTGGCAAGCACAATACCTAATGAACCCATTCCGACTATGAGTACCTTACTTTGGTTAAGCTTTTCCTGACCATCTTTTCCAATATGGCTAAATAAGATTTGTCGAGAATATCTTTGGTCCATTCTCTTTTTCCTCCTAGTTATGAGTGTCCCAAAAGTCGACTGTTCCCTTTTGGGACACCATCCAGGTATGCATAAACATTATCCACCGATATGAGACATTTCAACTTTTTTTCTATTATTTAATTCAGGGGTTTCTTTTAATCTAATTTCCGAATAGTTGTCATCACGCTTGTTCCAAATTCCAGTAAGTAAATTAAGTAACTCCTCGTCACTAGCTCCCTTTCTAAGAGGGGTTTGAATATCCTTACCTGACGAGGAAAACAAACACGTATATAAATGCCCTTCCGCTGAAAGTCTAGCTCTTGTACACGATGAACAAAACGCCTGAGTAACAGAAGAAATTACACCTACCTCATTAGATTCTCCTATATAACGATAGCGACTTGCTACCTCTCCATAGTAATTTGGATCAATCGGTTCAAGAGGCATCTCCTCATTAATCATTTGGATGATATCCTTACTAGGAACGACATTTTCAAGCTTCCAACCATTTGTATTTCCAACATCCATAAATTCGATGAAACGTAAAATAATTCCTTTGTCGCGGAAATAGCGTGCCATTGGTAGAATATCTGCTTCGTTACTTCCCTTTTGAACGACCATATTTATTTTCACTTTTAAACCAACAGCTAATGCTGCATCAATTCCGTCTAGTACGCTCTGAACAGAATAATCTCGTCCGTTAATTTTGCCGAAGCGTTCATCATCAAGACTATCTAAACTTATTGAGACTCGGTGTAATCCAACTTGTTTTAGCTTTTCAGCGTGTTTAGGTAGTAATGAACCATTTGTTGTCATCGCAATATCTTGGATACCATCAACCTCTGAAAGCATTTGAATTAAAAGGTGCAAGTCCTTTCTCATTAATGGTTCTCCACCAGTAATGCGTAACTTTTCAACACCGAGCTTAGAAAAAAGCTTTGTTAATCGGACAATTTCTTCAAAACTTAGAAGTCTGTCCTGTGGTAGGAATTGAAAATCAGGTCCAAATATCTCTGAGGGCATACAATAACTACATCGAAAATTGCATTTATCAGTAACAGATATTCTTAAATCACGGAGAGGTCTTTTTTTTGCATCGATTGCGTTTCTTGATTTGTTCATTTCATTTCCACCTCTCTATCAAAGTAATTTAGAAGGAGATAGCAGTTCCTATGTTATCAAATTTATAGCCACCTAAAGCTTCTAATTTGTTTCGGAAAGACTCGCTCTTCATCGTGTTTATTAATGCTTGTCCTGAAGTACTTTCATAAAACTCTTTGCTCATTAATAAATCGTATGATTCATAAGAAACCGGTACAAAGTCAAGTCCTAATGCACTGGCAGCTGAGTAAATCCCGAGTCCAGTATCAGCAGAACCGCTTTTTACAGCAGCTCCAATACTTAAATGTGTGTACATTTCCCGTGAGTATCCTTTTATTTCTTCTCGGTTGATTCCTTCTTGGTCTAGCAAATAATCAAAAAGTAGTCTAGTACCTGCACCTCTTTGACGGTTTACATATAAGGCTTCTTTTGAAATAATGTCTTCAATTGAGCCAATTCCTTTCGGGTTCCCCTTTGGTACTATCCACCCTTGTTCTCTTTGTAAAAATTTAACGAGTACAACCTCTTCATCTTTTAAGTACTGCTTTACGTACGGAGCATTATACTCTCCTGATTCACTGTGTAAAAGGTGGATACCGGCTACATGAGCCTCTCCCTTTTTAATCGCCATAATTCCAGCCATACTACCAGTATGGGAAGAAATTAATTGCTTTGAGTGATCCTCTTGGCGTATTAATGATGACAATACATCTAGTGATAAATCGTGACTTCCAGAAAATAATATAGAGTTATTAATCTCGGTTATAGGTTTATATAATTCTATTTCCACTTCTTCTCCCTGCTCATGTCCTTGGGAATGACTCGGTACGACGAGCAAACCGTCTGCTCTCACAAGAGACATTGTCACTCCTGCACCTCTTGTTAGTGGATTTGCAATGTATTGACCATTTACATACCCAATATTCATTCGAATAAAATCCTCAGATCCCATAGTAGAAACTATTCTTCTACCTAATGTTACTTTTAATGTTTCTCTTTTAGGTGTGGGGATTCCGAGATACTTACAGACTAAAGGTTGTACAAACCATTCCATTGTTAAATAAGCAGAGACAGGATAACCAGGTAAGCCGATAACAATTGTGTCTCTTACTTTCCCTAATACAACTGGCTTACCAGGACGTGTCGCCACACCATGAGTAAAGACTTCTCCTAATTCTCCAATTATATGAACTGTATAATCTTCAGAACCAGCTGATGAGCCAGCGTTAATAATTACTATATCTGAGTCCTCTGTTGCATCAAGGATGGCTTGTCTAATATGGTCAGGTTCATCTTTGATAATCCCTTTATATACGGGATTTGCTCCCCATTCATGTAAATAGTTTTCAAAAACTCTCCCATTAAATTCAATAATGTCGCCACGTTTCACGTCGAGTGTAGGTTCAACTAATTCACTTCCTGTTGGGATAACAGCAACAGTTGGCTTTTTGACCGTTGGAATTGTCAAAATTCCACCTGCTAGTAGCGCCCCTAAGTCAACAGGCCGCAAACAATGCCCTTGTGGAAACAGCATTTCGCCACTAACTACATCTTCACCAACAGGCCTAATATGCTGCCAAGGTGTTGCAGGCTCAATTATTTCGATCGTGCCTTGTGCCAGCTCCTGTACATGCTCAATCATAATAACTGCATTAAATCGGTCTGGAATTGGATCACCAGTGTCAATGTAAATAAAATCTAGTTCCTCAGTTAACTGTAGTGGGTGCTTTTCATGAGCACCGTACGTCTCTTCTGCGACTACAGCAATTCCGTCCATAGCAGAGGCATGAAAATGAGGCATTGAAAGAGTGGCATAAATTGGTTCAGCCGTAATCCTTCCTCTTGCTTCTATCGTTTGAACCAATTCAACTTGCTGTGGTGTTTGAAATTCATCTAGTAGCTGCTTAAGTGCTACTTCTCTTGGTCTGTCCTCTAGATAAATTTTTCTTTTTACTTTAGCTGCCATTTCATTTCCTCCTATCGAAATAAATACACTGATACAGTTTCACCTTGCCTAATGCCTTCTTTTACTGAAGGTACTTCGACCATTCCATCACTAGATACAAGCGTTGAAATCAATCCTGATTTACCTAGAACTGGATAAGCTACCCACTTATTGTCTTCCTTTATAATACGAACACGAATATAATCAGACCGTCCAGCACTTGATGGTAGATTTTGTGAAATTATAGCTTCTACTTTAGTTGGTAAATCCTTTTCTGACATTCCTGTTAGAACAGTAATAATTCGTTCACCAAAAAGCTTATAAATCACCATTGCTGATGCGGGGTGTCCTGGTAACCCTAGAATTGGTTTTCCGTTACCAATTCCAAAGATGGTTGGCTTTCCGGGCTTAACTGACACACCATGAACAAGAACCCCTGGCTCACCTAGAGCAGAAATGACATCTGTCGTATAATCCTTTGCCCCAACGGAACTACCACCTGACATGACAAGTAAATCAACTTGGTCATAAAGTTCCTTCGCCTTTGAATAGAATATATCATAGTCATCAGGAACGATCCCTCCATTAACAATATCTGCATTTAACTCTTTAGACATCGCTAATATCGTTAACTGATTAATATCTCGTACTTGACCAGCTTGTAACGCTTCTGTTTCGTAAGGCATAATCTCATCCCCTGATGATAGATACCCTACTTTTACTTTTCGGTAAACGTTGACACGTGTAATTCCAACTGAACCTAATACTCCGAGTTCCTGAGGTCTTAGTTTTGTACCCTTTTCAAGAAGTGTTTCATTTTCTTCTACATCTTCCCCTGCAATGATAATGTTTTCACCAGGTGCTACTTGTTTATATGTGTTTAATAGACCGTTAATATCTTCGCAATGCTCAATCATAATAATACTATCGCATCCAGGAGGGACCATACCACCAGTTGGTATATACATTGCTTCACCAAATCCAAGCTCAGTTGTCGCTTCTTCTCCCATATGAATTTCCCCTGTTACATTTAAGAAAGCAGGCATAGATTCAGAGGATCCGAATGTGTCTCTTGCATGAACTGCATAACCATCAACAGTTGAACGACTAAAACTTGGAACATTTTCTTTCGAGACAATATCTTCAGCTAAAATATATCCAAGTGCCTCTTCAAGTGGTAATGTAATAATTTCTTTTATAGGCTTAACATTATCTATTATAATTTCTAACGTTTCTTCAACGGATTTCACTTCATAAAATAACATAGGTGCCTCCTCGGTTCTTATGATCGTCTCTCTTTCACTTTACATCAGAGAAGGGAAACATCGACCTTTTTCTTAATTAGTTAATAGATATTTCGATAAATTTTTACGAAAATCCTTCTTTGGTTATATAATATTTCTAATTTTCTATTTAAATATTGTTAATTACTAGTATTCATTAGATAATAAAGATAAGTAGACTAAGCAAAGTTGGTGATTAATATGGAAATAAAGGTATTTGCTGATTTTCGTGTGATTTGTGGTGGGAAATTCGTATCGCTTGAGAATGTAGAGGGTAAACCAATACTCGACGTATTAAATCAATTAATCTCTCGATTTCCGGATATGAAGGAAGAATTGTTTACAGAAACTTTTGAAATCAAGCCACTTGTCCATGTATTTATTAACGGTAAAAATATTCTGTACTTAAATGGACTTAATTCAATAGTTTCTGAATCCGATACAGTAGCATTGTTTCCTCCAGTAGCCGGGGGGTGATAAGGTGTACGAAAAGCAATTAGAATTTAGAGGGATTCATAGAGAAGATATTGTTCAATACCTTCTCCTTTTAGGTGGTAATCAAAAAAATAACGTGCTTGGGGATTTCGTTGGTGAACAATGGGAAGCTGTTGTATCTGAAGAAAGCTTTATGCGTTTATTTCATTCTGATATTCCAGTTGTTTTTGTAACGTTTACTTCTGAGAATGAGGAATTATGTAAAGAAGTGATTCGTAAGCTGCGGTTGAAAACATTTCGGGCTGGTGGATGATTGCATATTAACAGAACAAAATCCGCATAGCGGAATTTGTTAAAAAACAACAAGAAAGACTAAGCGTAAAAATTACACGCTTAGTCTTTTCTCTTGGAAATATTTATGCTCCGATTTCAGCTTCTGGTATGTCAAGTTCCTTTAATTTTTCTGGTGGAACTGTTCCATCAACCCAGCCTCTTACTTCATAATAATCTTTTAGCATAATAGGTAATTGACTTACCTCTCCTTCAGACCCACCTTGAGCTGGCTCAGTAAGGAATCTTTGTGGAAGAGTATCAGTTGACCCGTCAAACCCTGCTAAATTATTAAAATAACGCTCTAGGTTATACACTCTTTCACCAATTTTTAGAATTTCGTCACCTGTTAAGTCAATACCAACAACTGCTGAGTATTGCTCTGCATAGTGATCAGGATTTTCCGCAAACGCAGAGAATTTACATAAATCCAAAGAATCAGAGAATGCATGCAAGTCTTGGAATATTTTAAGTAATTCTCCCTTACCTTCTGTTTCAAGTCGGTTCGTAGGCTCAGGAATACCCGCAACCTCACTCGCTACACTGTACCCTCTTAAATGACATGCACCACGGTTACTAGTCGCAAATCCTAAACCGATACCTTGAATACCACGAGGATCGTATGCTGGGATCGATTGGTTTTTAACAACCATTGCAATGTTTGGATCACCGAAGTGCTTCGCTGCGATACCAGGTCCATCAGCTAAAATATTACCAATGCCCTCACGATTAACAATCTTTTCAACCCAGTTAATCATCGTATCTACATCGCCCCAATCAAGACGATCTTGTGTTAACCCTTTTTCATATGCTTCCATCGCTGTTGAGAAAGCATTTCCTAATTCGATTGTATCCATGCCGTATTCATTACAAAGGTTAATTAAGAAAGCAACAGCTTCTTTATTTGAAGTTCCACAGTTTGGACCTAGTGCCCAAGCTGACTCATATTCAAAGCTTTCTACCTTTGTTTTGTATTTACCTTCTTTTACTTCTACTTCAATTTTACAAGCAACAGGACATGCATGACATGTTGGATCGGCAATCTTAATTTCCGCATTAACGCTCTCACCACTAATTTCATCAGCTGTTTCAAACGTTGTAAATTGCGAATTTTTCGCTGGTAACGCACCAATTGTATTTGTAATATTCATTAGTACGTTTGTACCATAAACAGATAGTCCACCCTTTTTCGGTGCAGTTAAAGGACCATTAATAATAGCATTTAACCCACTTTTAATTGCTGCAGGATATTTATCTGGTTGTGCGGGCTGAGGCATATTTCCTTTTTGCGCTGCTTTAATTACGATTGCTTTAAGGTTTTTTGAACCAGCTACTGTTCCAGAACCACCACGACCAGCTGCACGATCCATCTCATTCATCCAGCCAGCGTATTTAACTAAGTTCTCACCTGCAGGTCCGATGGCCATAACACTAGTATTATCACCATGTTTGTCTTGTAATGCTTTAATCGTACCTCTTACACCTTGTCCCCATAAATCAGATGCGTCTTTTAATTCTGCTACACCATTTTCTACATATAAGTAGACAGGCTTATTGCTTTTACCTGTAAAGATTAGGTTATCAAAACCTGCCCATTTAAGGCGTGCAGCTGTCCAGCCCCCCATATGTGAATCTGTGATAGTCCCTGTAAGTGGTGAACGAGTAACAGTACACAAACGACCACTCATATGGATTCTTGTTCCAGTCAAAGGCCCAGTCATGATACAAAGCATGTTATCTGCTGAAAGAGGATCAACATTATACACCTTTTGGTCCATTAAGTATTTCACACCTAACCCTCTTGCACCAACATATTTCTTTACATCATCTTCATTTAACTTCTTGTACTGAACAGTACCTTCTGTTAAATCTACCCAGGCCTCGTGGTTTCTATATCCACCCAGATTCATATACAACCCCTCCTTTTGATAGTTTCAATCTTTTAAATACTACAAAAATTGATAGATTCCTTCTTATTTTGAGAAAAAATTTTATTGGTTATAGAATTTTTTTATGCTATCCTCTTACTAATCTTACTGACTGAAATACATATTTAGTACTAATAAGGGAGTTAAATTTATGGGGCTATTTAATAAAAAAACTCAAGAACTACTAAAAGAAAAAACAGTAGCAATTATTGGAGTTGGTGCACTGGGGACGGTTGCTGCTTATCACATCGCAAGAGCAGGGATTGGCACTGTTCGATTAATAGACCGTGACTTTGTTGAGTTAAGTAATTTACAAAGGCAGATGCTATTCGATGAAGATGATGTGAAACAAAATCTACCTAAAGTAATTGCAGCACAACAAAAGCTTAATTTAATTACAGGTGTGAACATTCAACCCTGTATCAATGATGTAAACGCTACTTCAATAGAGGAATTAGTTGGAGATTGTGATTTGATTATTGATGCGACTGATAATATGGCAACTAGATTTTTGATTAACGATGTAAGTATAAAACATAACATACCGTGGGTTTATGGAGGTGCAATTCATTCTAGAGGGATGTTTTTCTCAATCATTCCTGATGAAACTCCTTGCTTACAATGCTTATTCCCTGGTTCTTATGAACAACATGGTGAAACATGTGATACGGTTGGGGTACTTGGGCCATTAGTAAACATAATTGCTTCGTACCAAGTAATAGAAGCTTGTAAAATTCTCCTAGGTTATAAGAAATACGTAAACAAGCAGTTAAATCAAATTGATACATGGAACTTTGACTACGATGAAATCCCAATCGAATACTCTCAAAATCCTGAATGCCCTTGCTGTGCAAATAGGAACTTCACCTATCTTGAAAATCAAGAAAATGAAATGTTCATATCACAACTCTGCGGACGAGATAGTATCCAAATCACACCATCAAGAAAAACAAAGCTAGACTTACAGAAATGGGCAAAAAAATGGGAAGCTATCGGAAACGTAACAATAACTCCCTTCCTACTCAGACTAGACTACAGCCCCTACCAACTAACCCTATTCCAAGACGGCCGCCTCCTAATAAAAGGAGCCCAAACCGAAACCGAAGCAAAAAATATCTATGCAAGATTTATAGGACACTAAAAGCCAAAGGGCGGTTTTCCCTTTGGCTTTTAGTGTCCTGCAATGAGCGGAATCGCTGTATTCTTTTAAGTATGTTAGGAGTGGTTTTCTCCTAACAGACGCACAGCGTATGAAGCCATTGCCTCTTTTCCATAAAGGGCGTTCTTTCCTTTGCAAATTAGTTTCCTGCAATGAGTGAAGTCGCTGTTATCTTTTAAGCCCAAAAGTTCTCTCAATTTAATTAAACCTGAGCAAGTAATAGATGTAAGTGGTTGGGTGTTAAAGCCTTAAAACAAAAAAGCACGGGAACCCCGTACTTAAATTAAGTTTAGTAGCCAGTTTCTAATTAACCATTAACAATTAAAGAACCGCCCTAAAAATTCATAACTCATAACTCATAACTCATAACTCATAACTCATAATTATGAATTTCACTTCACCCAGTGGTTTTCTCCTAATAGGCGCACAGCGAATGAAGCCATTCCCTCTCTTATCTAAAGTGAATACAATTCCTTCCACTTCTGCAAGAACGGTGTTGACCCTTCATTCGGCTCTTCAATCACGTCCATCGTCATACCGTACTGCTTTACCTCTCCATCAATGATGACACTCAGCTTTTGAGTGAGATGCTTAATTTCGAATAAGTCATGGCTAACAAAAATCGTGGTCGTATTCGTTTGCTGTAGAATTTCTTTGAAATCTTGGATTAATTCGGCCTTCGTAGGAAAATCAAGCGCTGAAAATGGTTCATCTAAAAATAAAATTTCAGGTTCCAAGATTAGCGCTCTGGCTAAGTTGACACGTTGAGCTTCTCCCCCGGATAAGGAACCAGCGCTTTTATTTGCTAAATGTGAGATATGAAATTTTTCTAACCAATAAGGGACTTTATTATTAATTATCTTTTTATGTACTTTTCGTAGCTTTAATCCGATTGCTATATTATCAAAAACTGTTCCTTCTAAAAGTAGTGATTGTTGCATTGCAACAGCAAATCGTCTCCTTACTTCTAAAGGAAGAGAGTCACTATTATGCTCTGTACCATTATAAAAGACTGCTCCTGAAGTTGGTGATTGTAAAAAAGCAGCAATTTTTAATAAAGTGCTTTTACCTGCCCCGTTTGGACCGATAATTCCTACAACATCTCCTTTTTCAATAGCAAAGTAGTCGATGTCTATTATTTCCTGCTTTCGTACATTTACTTGAATATCTTTCAACTCTAATATATTCATAGTTTGTTCTTCCTTTGCTGTAATGAGGTTAGGATAAATGTAATGATAAAGGCTAATGTCATTAAAATAAATGATAGGGCAATTGCTACATCAAAATTCCCTTTTGACACTTCCATTACCATTGCTGTTGTTAAAATTCTCGTATCCCCTTTTATGTTTCCGCCAACCATCATAGCAGCTCCCACTTCAGCAAGTACCCTACCAAGTCCTGCCATAATTGCTGCCATGATAGCAAGCTTAGTCTCTCTGAGCAGTATTATTACACGCTGAAAGTTCGTTGCCCCAAGTGCTTTTAATTGCAAAAGCATTTTGTTATCAATTTGTTGAAAGGCAGCTGCAGTTAGTCCGATAATAATTGGAAGTGAGACGAGGATCTGAGCTATAATGATTGCTTGGGTTGTATAGAGAAAACCTAAATGACCAAGTGGTCCAGAACGCCATAGTAACATCGTGATATACAATCCTGCCACAACAGGTGGTAAGCCCATACCAATATTAACAAACACCATGAGCAGTCTCTTACCCGGAAACGTTCTTAGCCCTAATAATACACCAATTGGTAGACCAAAAAGAGTACTTATGAAAATCGCAGTTAAGCAGACCTTTAACGTCGTAAAGGTGATCTCGAAAACTTCTCGATCACCCGTTAGAATCATTTCAATTGCCCTTTGGAACCCATTAATAAATAAATCCATTTTCCACACTCATTTACTAAGTTTTATTCTGTATAGTTAAAAAATAGTGGCTGCCCGTATTCTTCTATTCCAAATTGACGAATAATATCTTGCGCTACATCACTAACCATAAATTCAACGAATAAAGCTCCTGCTCTACCATTGACAAGTTCATGCTTAGAATCGTTTACTTGCATGACATGATAAATATTTAAAAGGCTCTCATCACCTTCTACATGAATAACCATATGATCAAAATTTTTCGCATGAGCGAGATATGTAGCTCGGTCTGTTAACACATAACCATCTCTTTCAGCTGCTACACGTAATGTGTTCCCCATTCCTTGTCCAGTCTCCATGTACCAATCTTCATTCTGAGGATCTAGACTAGTATCAGACCAAAGCGATAACTCCATTTTGTGCGTACCAGAGTCATCTCCACGTGAGACAAACGTTGCTTTTGTTTCGTGAATTTTTTCGTATGCACTGCTTATATCTTCACTGTTGATAGATGCTGGGTCACTTTTCGGTCCAACAATAACAAAGTCGTTGTACATCACACGTTTACGATTTAAGACGTCCTCTGTTTCAAGTAACTTCACTTCAGCATCAGGGGCATGTGTTAGAAGGGCGTCTGCCTCACCTTGCTCACCCATTGCTAAGGCTTGTCCTGTACCTACTGCAATAGTTTTTACTCGAAGATTATACTGTTCTTCAAATAGAGGAACTAACACATCTAGTAAACCACTATCCTGTGTACTTGTTGTCGTTGCTAGGATTAATTCCGACTCTGGTGATTGACTTGCCTCCTCACCACTTTGGCATGCGGCTAATAAAGTAACTAATACTAGTATTACTAAAATTGATATTCTTCGTTTCACTAGTTATCTTCCTCTCGTATCAAATATGATGTCTCCTAATTTGCTCGTGTGATACCCAGGTAACACCGAAATACTATCTGAAAATTCCTTTGAACAAACTAGCTCTAACAAAGTTGTTAGCGCAGTCTCATTTTCCTTTGTCCAGCGAAAGACGATATCAAAATCTTCTTCAACTATTGATATAAAGTCTAACCCAAGTTGCTCCGCAGCCGGACGGATTCCAAAAGCTACATCTGCTTTTCCGTTAGCAATATAAGTTGCTGTTGAAAGATGTGTCCATTCCTCTCTTTCATACCCGCTAATTCGTTTTGGGTCTATACCTTGCTCATAAAGAAACGAATCAACTAGGAGTCTTGTGCCAGAGCCTCTTTGTCTATTAACATAAGTTATTTCTTTTTTTGTTAAGTCTTTGAAGTTAGTGATTCCTTTTGGGTTGCCTTTTGCTACGATAAAGCCCTGTTCTCTTGATGCTAAACGGACGACTGTCATTTTTTCAAGAACAAAGAACTGTTTGATAAATGGGACATTATACTCTTTAGAGTTCGGGTCGAACATATGAAGTGCACATACATCAGCTAATCCTCGGTAAAGCATCATTAACCCTTCAAAGCTCCCTATATAACTTGGTTGAATTTGAAGCGAGTTTTCATGTTGATCTACAAATCTTGTAAGTTGTTCAATGAGGAAGTCGTGACTCCCCATTAGACGAATCGGAGGACTTTCGATAGATTGGTTGTTTGTAGTTTGGTTTGCTTGTGTGCTTTTCTTGTAACGCGTAACCTCATCTGCTTCAATTCTCATTTTGTTTCCGACTTTAAATGCGTTTAACTCACCTCGCTTAATGAGTTCGTAGACGGTATGTTTTGATATTTTAAAAAGTTGTGCTACTTCATCTGGTGTATAGGTTAAAGCGTTCAAAAAATCAACCTCCTAGTAATACTAACTTTAAAATAACTCATTATTTGTAAAAATTCAACAATTCTATGTTGGTTTTGTTTAGTTTTGTTTGGTTTTGTTAGATTCAATGATGTTTTGTTGCGTTTTATTAAGGCTAAAAACACAAAAAAGACCACTAGAACTTCTCCTTGGTGGTCTTAAGGGGTTGGGACACAAGCTTCAATAGAGGGTGCAACGACTCCGTACGCTCATTGCTTCGAGGCCTAGACAAAAGGTCAAAAACAGACCTTTTGTCCAAGCCTCTCTTATAGTAACGCATCTGCTTCTGTAATCTCAAACCGTAAATTATTAGCAGCTGATAAGTCTAGCTCATATGGTGTAACATCTCTTTTTTCTTCTTTAATAATTCGTACGACAGGTCTACCAACAACTCCAAAATTATATTTTGATACTATTCCTTGGCGACCATCATTTAATGTAACCGTTAGACCTTGAGGATAAATAGCAACACAGTCTTTAAATAAATGAACTTGTTTATTATCAAACTGTGAGCCAGCTCCTGCATATAAGAGCTCAATTGCCTTATGAGGAAGCATCGCAGGTCGATACACTCTGTAGCTCGTTAATGCATCAAACACATCAGCAACACTTAGTATTTTTGCATAACTATGTATTTCTTTTTCCTTTAAATTTCTTGGATACCCCGTCCCATCCACCCTTTCATGATGCTGAAGCGCACAGTGGGAAACAGTGAGTGGAATTTC
The DNA here is from genome assembly GCF_002335805.1 of Bacillus sp. FJAT-45350. Lineage (NCBI taxonomy): Bacteria > Bacillati > Bacillota > Bacilli > Caryophanales > Bacillaceae > Bacillus > Bacillus sp. FJAT-45350. Next base: position 1,525,194 of record NZ_NISU01000001.1, read on the forward strand.
GTGTATTTTTCTCAATACGCCAAAGCCCAATTCAGAATGGGTTTTTATTTGTTCAAACTCGTCCTTAGTTAATTTATCTGGTTTATTTAGTATATCTGCTGAAATATAGAGCTTACCAAGATCATGAAGCATAGCTCCTAAACCTATTTCTTCAATGTTTTTAAGAGGTAATCCATTTGCGATTGCTAGTTGGCATGAATAAATGGCAACGTTTACACTATGCTGGTAGACATAATGCTCCTGTATTTTGGTTGTTGCTAATAGATTGAGAGCTGTTGGATTCTCTGATAGGCAGGAAACTATATCTTTAAATATTTTTTGAAAGCTTCGCACTGTTCGTCCCGCTTTCATCATTCCCTCAATTGTTGGTGAATTTAAACCTGCTATTGTATTTAGTCCCTCTGTTACTTGGTTTACAGCCTCATTTCGAAGCTCCAATGGCAAAGAATCAATAATATCAATTCCATCTGAAGCATCATCTTCAACATAGATGGTGAATATTTTATATTTATGTAATTTCTTAAGTAAAGGATCCGTTAGTTCAGTTCCTTTCGATAATAATACAGTTCCATTATCACTATAAATCGACTTTCCTAGTTTAATCCCAGCTTGACATCTATCTAACGTTAGTAAACGCATGTCCTTCTCCCCTTATCATAGCTCCTTCTCACTGCATATGAGTTTTCTTTTTTTATCTTATATTTTTATTCCCCAAGTATATTCAGTTTACTATATTATCGTATGAAGAATCGACATAATTCTTCATTAGCCTTTTAACAAGTTTTACTCATACTATATTTTTGTCACAAAAAAGAACAATACGGTCAGGTTGACAACGTATTGTTCTTTAATTGGTTTTTATTTTATTATCTGTAGAGATTTAGGATAAGAGGTTAAGCATTCAGGTCCATTCTCACCAATGAGAACATCATCTTCTATACGGACTCCACCTATTTCTGGTACATAAATTCCTGGTTCAATCGTATAAACCATACCTTTTTGTAAACTATCTTGGTTATTTTCACTCATAGAAGGGAATTCATGAACTTCAATACCTAAACCATGACCAATGCGATGTGGGAAATAATCACCAAATCCAGCATTGGTTATGTAGTCTCTAGCAACTTTGTCTAGTTCTCCTATTCGAGTTCCTGGTTTGCTAAGCGATAACGATAGCTCCTGAGCCCTTAATACAGTTTCATAAATTTCCTTCTGCTTTTCAGATACTTCCTTGTATACAACTGTTCGAGTAATATCAGAACAATAGCCATCTAACACGACTCCTAAATCAAATAGAACAAAGTCGCCTTTTTGGATTGTTCGAAGTCCCGGATTACCGTGCGGCTCTGCAGATTTTTCTCCTGTTAAAACCATCGTTGAAAAAGACATTTGTTGAATACCTTTTTTCTTCAATTCATATTCGATTCTTGCGATGATTTCCGTTTCAGTCTTACCTTCACTGATTTCACTAATACCAACTTCTACACCGTAATCAGCTAGCTTAGCTGCTTCTTTTAAGGTCGAGATTTCTTTCTCGTCTTTCACCATTCGAAGAGTTTGAAGAGTTTCGTCAGCAGAGACTAGCTTGGCATTAGGGAATAAACCTAGTAAATTCTCGCAACGAGCATATGAAATAACATTCTTCTCGATTGCAATAGAATGTACAGAATCAATACGTTTTTCAATAGCATTCTTTACAAGTCCCCATACATCATCAGAGTCGCTATAGCCTATTACCTCTCCATCCCAACCTGATTGACGAGCGGCTGGTACTTCCATGTTAGGACAGATTAGAAAAGGCTCTTTGTCTGGAAAAATCCCTAAGCCTAACAGTCTTTCATGAGGTTCAGATTGGAAACCAGATAAATAAAAAACATTATATTTCGATTGAATAAATGCAAATGAATAATCTTGTTGTTTCAACCATGAGGTAAAATTATGTAAGCGTTTTTTCATAAAATCCCACTTTCTACAGCTTTTTATGTAAAATAAAATCCTCAATAAACACTTAGGATCTTAAGTGTAAATTGAGGATTTCACTATACTAGTATCTCATTATTAGAAAATTTGTTCAATGGAAAAGTCTAGATAGACTTTTTTAAGTCGAACTCTTTTATTTTATGATTACTGTGTTTGTAGATAAAATTGAGTGATACCTCATTAAATTTATCAGGCTCTTCGATATTACAAACATGTCCAGTATTTTCAAATACGATGATTTCCCCTTGAAAAGATTTGTTAACCTCTTTTTGAACTAATGGTAGGAACATATAATCCTCTTCACCCATGATGCACAATGTTGGGATAGTCAGTTTAGGATCTTTAATTGCTTTATGATTTGAATCAACATCACCTGTGATTCTAAACCATTTAATAAATTCTCGTTGATTCATTTTTTTTGCTTCTTTTCCAAATAATTCACGAGATTCTTTATGATTTTTGTTAGGCATCATAATCCAGGCAAAAAGATTATATAACCACATATAAGGGATTACTTTTTTTACAAGGTTTCCAAGGAATATAAGAAACTTTGATCGGAAGTTAAATCCTAAAATTAACCCGCCAAGAATCATAGATTTGACTCTTTTAGGAGAGTGTTTAGCGATATTCCTAATAATTATGCTTCCTAGAGAGATACCTATAAAATGAGCGTGTTTGATGTTGAGATGGTCTAACACTTCAACAACATCGTTACTAGTCATTGTAAAATTATAGTGATTTTCTTCCGTTTTTTCACCTGTTGATTTACCATGTCCACGTAATTCAACTAAAAGTATATTGAAGTGCTTTCTTAATTCTTTTATTTGTTTAAACCAAATGGTTGAACTTCCACCTAAGCCATGAATCATTATGACCCATTCATGTTTAGGAGACCTTTCAAAAGTCTTATAGTAAATCATCGGCTACTCCTGTAATAAATTATTGTAATACTGCCGTTCTCTCATTCTTATATCCGGATATAATCGTTTTAAACATTTCTTCATTCATATCTAGTACCTTTTCATTTACGGTATCGAGTAACATGGTAGTATTCGTTATAGTAAAATCAATATTTCGATTAATATAGATTGAGAAATTCGAAATAAAGCTATTAAGCAGTACTTCTTCTTTAGAAAGTTTGCCACTATCAATCAGGTCAAACTCTATATTCGGTAAATCCAATACGCTCTTTATTACCTGAAACCCTTCATGATTAATTGGTGGATGTGGGTTTGTGATATGATAAATCGTTTGATTCGTTGCATGTTCTAATCCAGCCATTAATACTTTGCAAACATAATCTACAGGAACTAGATTTTGAGTGCCATATGGATTCCCGATAATCGTAAATGTTTTATTTCGATTACTTTCAACCTTAGCCATTTTCTTTTTAAAAACTTCAATACCCTTAAGAAAACCATATAGACCAAACATAGAGTCTGTTCTTCCGGTAACCGAATGTCCAACGATGATGGACGGTCTAAAGATAGCAACCTTCATACTTTCACTATAAGACATTACTAGGTATTCTGCCTTACATTTTGTTTCTTCATAGGAATTATTAAACTCTTGGTCTATCGGGTGTAAGATCTCATCTGCACGGTCTTTCTTTCCGAGTGTATAAGCAGTACTAATATAGTAATAGGATTTTACTCCAATTGATTTAGCGAATTCTAACGTATGCTTTGTACCAATTTGATTACTTTGATATAGCTCTTCACTTTTTTTGAAATCAAATGATAGTAGAGCCGCGATATGGTAAAAAACATCAATTTTTCCGTGTAATCGTGCATGATCTTCTACTGACATTCCTAAAGTATTACTTGATAGATTACCTTCAATAATTTCAATTTTCGAATGCAGATGTACAGGGATTTTATCTAAAAGTTCACGACTCTTTTTTAATGAGCGTGCCAAAACATATACATGGTGATTAGAATCTAAAAGCTGTTGAATTAACTGGGTACCTAAAAAGCCTGTACCTCCTGTTAGAAAAATATTCATCTAGTACTCCTCTCGATACCCTTTGATGAAATAGATATCGACTAATATTATACACGAAATTTACACCTTAACCAGCTTGTAAATCTTTCAATTATGTGTACAAGATTAATTATTGTAAGCTTTGATATGTCTCTCTATTACAAATAATGTAAAGAACTGCCTCGTCTGGAATTTTTTCTGCAAGACGTCTGTTAATATCTAGTAAATCTCGGTCTGCTATTAAAGTTGCACCTTGTGATAGCAAATCCTGAAATGCATCGTTATACGTAATCCATTTTTCCTTTTTTGAAATTTTATATAAATCTTCCCCATGCTGTCTGCTTATTAATTGAGAATATACCTTACTTACTCCTTTGTATAAGGCAGAACGTACAGCTAAACTAGAAATCGTTTCTTGGGATAAAATAAATTCATTCACATCGATATGCGAGAAGTTCGAAATATGTTTTTCAGTCATAACTTCTACTGTTGTATGAACGTCAGGTGCTAATCGGTCAACAGTTATAGCGACTAGTAATGATTTAGCATCTTTTAATGCATGCTCCTTAATTGAATCGTCCGCAAAAATAATTACGGCTTTTGCATTTGATATATTAGCCTTTTCAAAGCTAGTTTCCTCTGTCGGCTCTCCGTTAATAAAATGAACTCTATTTTCAGATAAATCGACTGGTGACTTCTCTAGAGTATCGACAATCACAATATCTACTTCTTTATCTGAATCAAGAATTTCTTTTAGAGCGAATTCTGTTTTATTACTCCATCCAATAATAATTACATGGTTTCCATGTGTATAGCTCAATTTTCCTTCCTCCCTCATTCTTCTAAAAATTGTAAACGAGTCAATGATTTTTCCGATAACAACCCCAAGTAAACCAATTCCAAATAAGTACATGAAAATAGCAAATACTTTTCCGGCTGTCGTTTCAGGATAAAAATCTCCATACCCTACTGTTGAATAGGTTGTAAGTACATAGTAAAAAGAGTTAAAAAGAGTACCGAAGTTTTCTGGTTCAAGGATATACATTACTAAAGTACATACAATAATAAAAATTAACGTCGTAAGAAATAAAGTCAAATTCTTCATTTTTATAAGACTCAAACTAAGCTTTCGAAAAAAATACATGGCTATCCCTTCTTCTCTAATTAATAAGCGACTTTAGTCTCGTGTTAAATAAAGAGGCTGACACAAGCAGTTGCGTCAGCCTCAGAACTTATGATTGTGTTGTATATGGGACAAACATTGATAGATTACCTGTAATCAATTCTCCTACCCGACAGAACAAGCCACTTGGTTGTCCGTTCATGACATGAGAGCCGATTAACAACTTTCCTGTATATGGCCCGTCCCATGTATCAATTGTTTGGTCAGGCATAGGAAAATATTGCTGGTAGACTGCTTGCTGTGACTGATAATATTCAGTATCTTCATCAAGAACCCTTCCATTTGAAACAATTTGTATTCCTCCACCTTCACGACCTAAAACCGGCTTCTTAACATATGATTCTAGAGCGGATGGTGAAGTATAGGTCGGTAAGAAGTATTTATCAATTGCTTCTTGCTCCATTCTTGTATACCACTCATCCTTCTTCTCAGTAATAAGAGCGAGAATTGCTTTTGACTGCATTAGTAATGCGGAAGGTGGATTAATCACATTAATCTTGTTATTCCAGATGTGACTCAGTAATTGTTCCCCAATCGGTTCTCCAGTTCCGCTTTTTTCCTCAAGAAAATATTCTAATGGATAAAGCCGATATAAAAATTCAATTGATTTTCCATTAGGTGTAGTCACACCTTCTTTGTCCACGATTATTTCTTCAAGTGGAATGTACTCACATTGCTGAGGGTATAATTTCATTAGATACTGGACTGTCTGTTTATCTTCATCATGCCAATCGGCGCATGTGAAATATAATGTGTCCGCACTTCGGATGTTATAGTCTCTTATGATTTGATTCCAAGTGTCTCGAATTCTCTGGTGTATGATAGAGTTTGGGTCGTCAGCGTTATGCTCCTTACATAACACTTGTTGAGCAATAGCTGATTCAACAAGTCCAACAGGAGTATCAGTATTTGCCTCTATAACTTTTAACCCATTTGCAGAGGCGATAAAATCATATCTAGCAAAGTAAGAAAATTGCTTATTATTAGGTACTAATAACATATCCCACAGCATCAATGGTAAGCCCAATTGATGAATAACCGATGGATTTTTGATTAGTTGTTCATATGTTTTTGTGAAAATATCATGAGCTGCCCTTGTTGCATTTTCAATTTCGCGATGCATTCCTTTAGGTACGACTACTAATGAATCACTCATATATTGATTATCTTCATAATTCTCATAGAGGGTAGCCCACGTAAAGCCTTTTTCAGCAACCTTTCGTTCAACTGCTTCCCAATTTTTTAAATATGTATCAGCATCAAACGGAGTCGTTAAAGATTTATAAGGTAGCATAAACAACACTCCTTTTTTGGGAAATGGCAAATTAGATTATTCTTTTCTAATTCGCAATTTGCAATTCATAACTCATAACTCATAACTCATAACTCATAACTCACTTAGTAGCTTATCGTCGCTGCTACAATCATACCGACTAAAACGGAAACCCCGCCTAGAAAAAGTCCGACAGCTACGTTTCCTTTTTCTACTTCTTTGGCTAAGCTTGTATTACGAGTGAATACATATTCGATAATTAGATGAAGAACTATTTGAATAATAATAGCAATTAATGCCCAAATCGCTAAATCTACTAAGTTTATTGAGCTTCGAATAGCCGATTGTAGTACAACGACAAGGCCTGCCATTTTTCCTAAAAGCTTAAGGGATACGGCAATATTCCCTTCTTTTATTAATGCTCGTTCTGAGTATGGTGTGATTAACTTAAAAATATACGTACCAATTGTGAATAACACCAATGATGCTAGTAGATAGATCAAAAATTGGTCAAATGTTTGTAAATAATAAAGTAATTCCATTAATTTGCTCCTTTCACTCCACAAGGTAAGAAATAAGATAGATTGTCTGTAATTTTTGCCCCTGCACGAAAACCAAAGGCACTAGGTTTTTCATTAACAATAAAACTTCCAATTAATAGGTGAGTTGGTTGTGGGCCTTTTTCTGTTTTTATTTCTTTCATTGGTAGTTCTGTATACTGTTGGTACACTTTTAAGTAATTGTCGTATGTTTTTTCTTTTCTAGAAAAAAGAGCACGTCCTTGTTGCTTGATTTCCACAGTGTCCCCTTCTCTACCGAATGCTGGTTTCGATACATACATCGTTTTAGTATCACTAAAAGGTTCCTCGTCAAGGTAGGTTGGGAGAAAATACTTTGCAATTACTTCATGATCATTATTTGTAAAGTAAGGATGGTTCATCTCATGCATTCCCCAGATTAAAGCCATAACAGCTTTACTTTGCATTAAAAATGCTGAAACAGGGTTTAGCATCCCGACCTTATTTTGTTGGACTAGCTTCATAAATTCAATACCAATTGGAAATTTATCATCAGTTGTGTCCTCTAATAAGGCTTCCATTGGATACGTATGACGGTAGACGATATCAATTCGTTTATCATTGGTATCATATACACCACTGTTCTCCCCTTCTGTAACAATTTGAAGTTTGCCTAAAGGGATGAATGCTGCTCCCTTTATTTTTGAAACTTGCTTCAAATAGTTCATCGTTTCGCGGTCCTCGATATCTTCTTCGTGAGCAGTAAAAACAACATAAGGGTGCGTGTGTATGCCAATAGAATTTGCACAATGGAAGACACTATTTCGAATGGCCTTTCCTAGGTTTTCTTCCTCCCCTTGATTAGGGTCCTCTAGAGAAAATTTATGAGAGACTAAACCATTAACATCAAATAGTTCTCGAATAAATGTTGGTGTGTCTGAGTTAAATTCAATTATTTTTAATCCATCATCAGTCATAGCAAAGTCAAAACGTCCAATGACAGTTTCATAAGGAATCGTTGTCAAGCGTAAAAAGGGAATTGATTTTTGAGGAAAGCCTAAATCAAGTAACGTTTCATCAGGTGCGTTTCTAATTAATTGATTCACCTTTTTATAAATTTCATATGCTTTTTGTGTTGCAAGTCTAATTTCCTCGACTTTATTTTGGTTCATTTCGAGGCAATCGTAGACAGCATATTCTGTTCCATATAAACGATCCCAAAAGGATGGTATCGCTTGATAGAATTTGTCTCGTTGTCGTTTAAAATTATCCACCAAAACTACCACCACTCCCCATACCTGAGCGAGAATTCGATACTTGGTTCGTATTCGTACTTCTATTTGTATTTGACTGATTTACTTGTTGGTTTGTATTTGAATTTGTATTTGGACTAGCTTGTTGTTGGCTAGGAGATTGGTTACGAATCGCATTGTTATTGTTTGAACTACTTCCAAGTGCTCTACCAGCCATGAAAGCTGCGATAGTTGGAAACCAGCTTCCTCCCGAATAATAATTTCCGTAGTTTTCTGAGCCTTCTTGGACACATTGATAGACTTCTCCTTCTTCATCCCATTTCCACGTATCACAATCAGCTTCATCTGGTGATGGTGGTGTATTTGAAGGTGAAGCTTGCCCTCCTGTATAGGTTTGTTCTGGGGGCATATGTTGTGTACTAGTAGAACATGCTGTTAAACTAGCAATCGCAAAACTTGTACCTATGATTCCTTTTAGAAGTTTATCTGTTTTTCTTTTTTGCACGTTAAAACACCTCCAATCGTTATAACATTACCAATAAAATAGAAATTCTGCAAATCTATAGAATGAAAAAACATAGTCCCCTTATGTAATAGAGACTATGTTTCATTCACTTATAATTTAGTTTGAATCTAATCCTCTTATATTCCACTTAGGCCCTTTGTTTTTTGTAAAAAAGCTATTTCCTCTTTGGTGAATCTCAATGCAGCATATAAGATATTTGTTACCATAATTATAAACCAAATGCCTGTTATGATTGTTAGTATAGGTGCAGCCATCCTGCTCACTCCTTCTATCCTATTAAAATGTGTTTACTAGAATTATAACAGGTTCTTGTGAAAGCTGAGTTTAAAGAATATCAAATAAAAAAAAGTTTACCTTTGAATATTTGCAGGATTTAGAAAATTAGGATAGAATTTATTTACACAATAAATGGTAACGAACGTGAGGTTTCCTACTATGAATGTAATTGAAAAAGCTGAATTAATAGAATTTCTTGAAAAAAATGAGTTGGGTTTTGTTGAGATATGGATGGAAAAAGTTAGAATTAATGAACATGATATTCATAAAGATAAGGTTAGGGAAAATGGAATTCAAATGTTTAGACTCATTAAGAGCAAGATAATTGATACTGACCTACCTGAGGATACTGTTCAAAATCTAGCTTATAAGGTAGCCAAGGAAAGAGTAGAAGCAAATATTAATATTGGTGACTTTGTTTATAATGTAAATGCAGCAAGGACGATTCTTATTAGTAGTACAATTCAATCAGATTTGTCTAAAATAAATTTGGAGTATATTGTAAGAATAGTCAACGAACAGTTTGATGACTTTTCCTATCATGCAGTTACAAGGTACACAGAACTAAAGAACAAACAAATTGAAGAGAAGAATCTATATATCAACGAGAATCATAAAGATAGATTAGCAATATTAGGACAAATGTCCTCTAGTTTTGTTCACGAATTTAGAAATCCTCTTACCTCAGTTATAGGATTTATTCAACTGTTACAAACAGAATTTCCCAAAATGAAATATCTAGATATTATTTCGCTAGAACTTGATCAATTAAAGTTTCGGATTTCTCAGTTTTTACATACTTCTAAATTAAATGTTGTAACAGAAGGAGATATCGATGCTTTCTCTCTAAAGGAATTATTAGAGGACATCATTGAATTTCTATACCCGAGTATAGTAGATAATGATGTTCAAATGAACCTCGTTTGTGTTTCTGATATCAATCTCATAGGTTGTAAAGATGAGCTGAAACAGGTTTTCTTAAATATGCTCTTCAATGCAATTGATGCCTTAAGTGAAAAAGAAAAGCCTCGCGAAATTGGTATTACGTGTATTGGTGAAAAAGATGGGGTAAATATAATAATTTCAAATAATGGTCCCCAAATTCCAAATGAAAAAATGAATACGATTTTCGAGCCATTTTATACTACCAAAGAATTAGGAACCGGTATTGGATTATATGTTTGTAAAAAAATAATTGAAAGACATAAAGGGATACTTACTTGTGAATCAAGTAAAAGCTTAACTACTTTTAGCATTTATCTTCCATACAAATAACTGAGTAAGGAATATCCTCACTCAGTTATTTTGCATGTAATGGTTTTATAAGATAGTCCTCTATTAGACAATCTGCTTGTGTAATTTAGAAAGCATTTCTAGAGACTTCCCTGTTCCGATGGCAACCGACTCTAACGGTTCAGGTGCTATGTGTATAGGTACGTCGATTTCATTACTAAGCCAATCTTGAATCCCAGTTAAAAGAGCGCCGCCTCCTGACAAAATAACTCCTTGGTCAACAATATCACCACTTAATTCAGGCGGACATTCTTCTAGTGTAACTTTAATTGCTTCAAGAATATGAGAAAGTGATTCTATCATACATTCTTGGATTTCAAAAGAAGATAACGTTAACGTTTTTGGTAGACCAGATACGAGATCTCTTCCACGGACTTCAAAAGTGCGTTCTTCATGCGTACTTGGTGCATGACCGATTTCTATTTTAATTTCCTCAGCAGTTCTATTTCCTATTAAGATATTATATTTTTTTCGAGTAAATTGAATAATATCTTCGTCAAACTTATTCCCACCTATTTTAATTGATTGACAAGATACAATTCCACCAAAGGAAATAATCGCAACCTCTGTCGTTCCCCCACCGATGTCTACTACTACATTAGCTATTGGTTCATCGACTGGCATTCCTGCCCCAATCGCTGCAGCAACAGGTTCCTCGATAATTTCTACATGCTTGGCTCCACTGTTTCGTACTGCATCTAAAATTGACCGTCGCTCCACAGATGTTGCTTTAGAAGGTGCACAAATCATCACATGTGGCTTACTAATTGTTGCACCTAATTTTTTTGTTGCTTTTTTTATCACATGTTTAAGCATCATCGTTGTAATATCAAAATCAGCAATAACCCCGTCTCGTAATGGATACACTGCGTATATGTTTCCAGGCGTTTTCCCGATCATTCTTTTAGCATCAATTCCAACAGCTAACACTTTATTCGTGTCTTTATTTAAGGCTACAACGGATGGTTCATTTAAAATAATACCTTTACCTTTACTATATACAAGGATATTTGCTGTACCTAAGTCTATTCCTAATTGTAACTTTGAGAACATTATTTCCACCTACTCTGTTATGTCATTTGCTAGACAATCTTAACAGTATGTGTAAGTTGGAAAACAGGTTCAATTAGCATAACTTCTATGTAATTTCGTGTTGAAATGTGTAATGAATTTACGTAAAGGAGGAAAATGGGCTGAGCGAAAGGGAAATTTATCAAAAAAAAGCTGATTACTAGTATAATCAGCCTATTTCTATAGTGCTTTTTCCTTTTTGGATAATAAATGTTTCTCAGTTTATAGAATCTTATGATTTTAATGTTTCTTCTTCTTTCACTATACTCTTCACTCCAGTATTACGCTTCAATTGAATGCTAATAATACCAATGACTAAAATAAGGAGAACCAAATAGATTGCGTATTGATGATTGAGTGAAATAACTCCAACTGAAAACAGCGATAAAGCAAATATGAATATAGTATTTCCAAGTAAGGTCCCTAAAATATAATCCTTTGGTTTAATATTGCTAATACCTGCGACAATATTAATCACACTTGATGGCATAACAGGAAACATACGACTTAAGAAGACTACGACAAAACCACTATCCTCTATTTTCTGTTTGAACTCTAAATGATCATATTTTTGTGCCCATGATTGGAGACCATACCTAGCAATGAAAAAGACAATCAATGAACCTATGACACTACCAACAACACTCCACATATAGCCATATACAAAACCAAATAACCAGATATTAAACATAGTTAAAACGAGAAATGGAATAAATGAAATTGCATTTTGTAAAACCATTAATGTCAATGTAATTAATAATACTCGTTTCCATTCATCCCCCATCAGCTTCTTTAAAGTAACCCAATCACCACTTTTAATAAGAGTTAACCATTCATTTTGACTGAAAAGGATGAAGGCGATCCCTATAAAAATAGAAATAAATATGAGAAGTTTATGCATAACTCTCTCCCTTTAGAGTGGATGAAGTATTTTCATATAAGAATTTGCTCCAAAAACTACTTTTTTGAATACACACTTTAATAATAACATAGTTCCTGCTTTTCCCATGCTGATAACACTTATTTATTTTGCCACTACTTTTTGAACATGCTCATCTAACAAAGTTTTTGTAAAATAAAGAACAAAAACCGCTAAGCGGTCATCTTTGAATAAGCTTTCACTTATCCATAGCTTAAGTATTCTTTAATTTCGCTAAGCCATGAAAAACAGCAAACGCTATTAGCGCTGCTGTAATTTAGGCTCGATGTATGTATTTACAAATAGTCTTTCTCCTTTTAGCCATTCCGCAAATAGTACTTGATCTGGCTTAAATACGCCATAGAAGCTAAGCTCACTTATTAACCAATCTTCATTAAATCCAGCTTGCTTTACATTGTCCCATAATACTTCCCCGTCAATTATCATTGTAATTGGAAGATTCACTTGCTGTGGAGGGATTTGTAGGTCACTTCTTGTTGGGTTTTCATAACCTGTTTTTCTTAGTACATTGACTGTTCCATTTGCTTCTAATATGGCGTACTCCACTTCCCTAATCGAAAAGACATCTTTATCACGCAGTAAATGCTGTAGCTGATTAATGTCGAGCTTATTTTTCTTTAATTGTTCTCTGTCAATTTTTCCATTTCTGATAATAATAGCTGGATTCCCTTCTAGAATCCCTCTTGTCTCTTTATACTTTTGTGTTAGCTTTTCCATGAAATAAATAAAAGCGCCCCATAACGTAATGGCGTATAGAACATAGTGAATCCCAATTTCTTTTGTATAAATGGCATTACCAATTAGCTCTCCTAGTACAAGTCCTGAAACAAAATCAAAGGGAGTTAGTTGTGTTATTTTTGTTTTCCCTAATAGCTTTGTTACGATTAGTAAACCGAAAAAGCCAACAATAAGTTCAATCGAAAGATAATAAAAGTTTGTATCCAAGTTGTATTCCTCACTTTTCCCACGTGCTTCTCCTATTTTTGACAAAAGCCCCCGAAGTTAATCATTAAATTTAATTCACTGATAGTTGTAACTCAAACACCATGGTTGTACTGTGGTAGAATAGTAAAGTATTAGACAACAACTTGAAAGACAAAGGAGTAATAAAGGATGATAACAAAGGAACCTCATCCATTCATACGCCTATTAGGTGCACTCTGCTATGTAACAACGATTTTATATTTAGTGGAACATTTCTATCCTAGCAATTTAATTGTAATTATATATAGTACGTTTGGAGCTATCTTGCTGGCATGTGCCTTTATTTTTATTTCAAATGTTAACCGATTCATTGTTTCAACCTTACTCATTGTCGGGAGCATATGCTTGTACATTGAGGGGATACCGATAAGTGTTGGAATGACTGGTTTTGGAGAAAATACGAATCTACTGTCTTTATTCTTGCTCATTCCGTTAATTGGTACATTTATGTCAACTGCAGGCTATCTTTCAGCATTAAAGGATAAGGTGCAAGAAAGAGAACAAAGAGGTAGTCAACACCCATACCGTCTAAGTTATTTTTTAACCGCATCAATTGGTGTTTTGTTAAATTACGGTTCAATGGCAATAGTTAAACGAATATCAGAGGAGAGCTTTACAGCCTATCGTGATAAACAACTAACCTTAAACATCATGAGAGCCTTTGGATTTTGTATGCTTTGGTCTCCATATTTTGTTAATGTTGGACTGATTCTTGTACTGTTTGATTTGTCGTGGTTTGATATAGGTCGATATGGCTTTTTCCTTGGGGCTATCTATTTAGTAGTATCGTGGCTTTTATTTAGAAGAATATCCTTTTCTGATGACCCAATTGTTGAGAATGTTAAACAAAAAGAGAGCTCTACAAAGCAACAATCACTGTTACCCTTTTTTACATTTAGTGTTGTTCTCATTTGTTTGTCGTTCCTATTAGACTATTTCTTAGCAGTAAATATGCTAACTGTTGTATCCTTGCTAGCACTTGTCCTCCCTTTTATTTGGGCAATGATAACAAAGGTAATAAGGTCGTATATACATGATGTAGCAGACCAAGTTCAACATTCATTTATAAGACTAAAAAACGAATTGGCTGTTTTTATTAGTGCGGGATTTTTTGGAATGGCTCTATCACAAACAGAAATTGGTTCAATTATTTCAAGTATTCTATTTCAAGCGTCGTTTGGCTCTATTTATTTATTAAGTATTTTTATTGTCGTTTTATCAATATTGCTAGCCCAAATAGGGATTCATCCGGTTATTATCGTTATTGGAATCGGAAGTGCTCTGTCTCCAGTGAAGTTTGGAGTTAGTCCTGAATATATGGCATTAATTCTTCTAGTTGCTTGGACTACTGCAACACAAATGTCACCATTCTCAGGTCAGGTCCTGATGGCATCACGTCTTATGAACCAATCGCCAACAGCACTGATTAAGCAAAATTATAGCTTTGCACTCCTACTAGCAGGTCTATTAACGACAGTAATTTACTTACTGCTTTTACTTGGGTGGATATAATCAAGAAAGCATTATGCTTTCTTGGGATTTATTATTATTTATCTCCCATGGACTAACATTGTGCTTCCTAATATTACTTAATCTCATTAAAAAAGGATGGAATTAGAGTTAAAAATAAGACGACTTATATTCCATTAAAATAGAATATAAGTCGTCTTTGCATATTATATTTTTTATATATTTATGTTCTAATCTCCACAACAATGTACTTACTTTTTACCATTAATATTTAAAATCCTACTGTATCCAGGCATTAACAAGTTCTCGATTTTCTTCTAGCCACAGTCTTGCTCCTTCTTCTCCATCTCCTGTATCTTTAATAACCGCCATTAAGTTACCAAGAGATGCGTCATCCATAAACCAGTTGTTCATCCACTGAACTACTTCTGGATAGTCCTCAGTAAAGCCTGTTCTTGTCATATAATAAATATCGTCTGGTTCTCCGTATACATTTTTCGGGTCTTCTAAATACTTCAAGTCATATTCAGAAAAAGCCCAATGGGGACTCCATAAAGTAACTACAATGGGATCCTCCCTATTGTAATGAGTCGATAATTCAGCCATCATTGCGGGGTCAGAACTAGTAATCAAATCTAAGTCTAGTCCATATTCATTGACAGCGTTTTTAGTCATTTCAGTTAAACTAGCCCCAGGGTCAATTCCAACAATTCTGCCTTTTAAATCTTCTTTTATTTCATTTAGTTCATCAATACTGTCTATATCCATATAACTAGGAACTACTAATCCAAGCCCCGTTTTCTCATACCATATATCATGCATTTCTACATTGTCCCCATAGCGTTCCATATATGAGTGGTCTGTATTTGGTAACCATACTTCAGGAGCAATGTCTAGTTCTCCTCTTGATACACCAAGCCAAACAGGCGCCTTATCCATTGCCCGTATCTCAACATCATATCCTTGTTCCTCTAATAAAATCTCCCACATATGAGAAACAGCAATATTCTCTGCCCAATTGTTTCTTCCTATAACTATTTGCCCTTTATCGTCAGCACCATCTGTTGTGTCATCTTGTCCATTACAGGCTCCTATTACAGCTGATATGAGAACAATAATAACGATAAATAGCAAGCGTAAATTCTTCATGAGTACACCTCTTTACTATATTAGTATTCTAAGCTAATCCTCCCCTAAATTTTCATTTTCTATTCTTAATAACGATGCAATTCCACTTAAATTAAAAACCGAAAAAAATTACTTGAAATTTCTCTAATTTCCTCAAACAAGGAGACGATCCATTAGACTACTATTGAAGATAATTAACAAATAATTCTGGAAAACTGCATAAAAATTCAAATGAAGAGGCTGGAACAAAAGGTCCGCTTGACCTTTTGTTCCAGCCTCGAAGCAATGCAGAGTGGCTACATATTTTAAAAGGATTGAAAGGAGGAAGCAACTGAAAAAGTCCAATCTAGACGATTCGAGAAGTGGCAACGGCTACGCGCATTAACTTAAAGGCGCGTAGCGAACCGAACCATTGCACCCTCTATTGAAGACTTGTATTCCAACCTATTGCAAAACATCAATCATTTAATTTCACAAATCTGTAAACTTTTCAGTTTCCTCCAAATAGGGTCCATCCTTTTTATCGTTAAAATTTATGCAACACTTTTTGTCTCTTTATTCTGTTTCATTCTCTGCTCAAGCATACCGGTTGTTAAGTAAACCCCGATAAAAACGAGTATTCCACCAAGGATTTGTTCTAACGTAATTCTATCTCCTAGAGCTAAGCTAATAACTGCTGTGAAGACAGGAATTAAATTAAGGAAGATACCAGCTTGGCTTGCTCCAATCTCTCGGACTGAAATATTCCAGAAAATAAAGGAACCAACTGATGAAAAGATGACCATATACAAAATTCCTGTAAAAGCAAGGCTGCTAAGCGATGATAGGTCAATAGGCTGTGTAAGAGCAAATGGCGCTAAAAGGATCATACCAAACAATGTAGATACAGCTGTTGCTGTAATGGGTGGGATTTTGACTCGTCTTCCAATTATAGAATAAAGCGTCCAAATGATTACAGCTCCAATCATCAGAAGATCACCAGTATTGTAGCTTGCGTGAAAGACATTCCATATTTTACCTTCAGTTAAAATGAGTAATGCCCCAGCTAAAGATGTTAAGAAGCCAATCCCTTGAACTCTTGTTAATTTCTCTCTGAGAAGGAATACGGAAAATAAGACAATAACCCCTGGATTTAATGCACTTACTAACGCTGCATTTGTAGCAGACGTAAAGCTAAGTGCCGAATAAAGGATTAAATTATACCCGATTGTCCCTAGAATTCCCATTATAAGAAGGAGATGCCATGACTTCTTAATTGCTTGCAATTTGGGTTTCTCTAATAGGTAAGCAATCGGAAACAAAATAAATAAGGCTAATACCCATCTAGAAAACGTAATCCATACTGGTGACATTTCTGTCACGACATATGAACCAAAAACATAATTACCTGCCCAAAACAAATTACATAAAATTAATAAAGTCCAAACTTTATACTTCTTCATAAATGTGTGAGCCTTTCTTGAATAGTTAGTATATTCTAATAGCTTACTTGATTACTATAACTTAGTTCAAGTATTTTCTTTCATTAAGAAAACCACTATTATTGAAAAAGGGAAAAAACCGTCCTATGTATATAGCCCGGTGTGTATGTATTCGAATAAAATAGTTTCCTCACCAAATGAATATAGGCGAAACGAACAAGTATATTCTTCATATTCTATAGGAATAAGGAGGTATGTAAGATGTTTTACTATTTTAGATATCCTTTTCCCTGGGTACAAAGACAGCCTGTATTCTTTCCAGCACAATTTAAGGTAAATACATTCGATCCTTATAAAGTGGAACTACCTTCGTTTCATACTGTTTCTGATAAATCGATTTACTGCAAAAAGCAATGTGCCTCCTTTGGCCTTGTACCAGGTACAGTAGTATGGCTAAACTGTATAAATGGTTGCAATTCGTATCTTGGTTCTTTATTAGACGATCCCCAGTTTATTGAAGACATGGAGTGAGGTTATTTACTTTGTGTAAACATACTTACACCAACAACAGACATAATCCCGCCTAGGATCATACCCCCATATGCCATAATTGGGTTATATGCAGTATTTGGCTCCTCTGCTAAAGAGTATTCATTATAACCAGTTATAAAACAAAGTCCACCAAGGACAACTAAAGCGATTGCCATATATTTATCTCTCAAAACATGATACCTCCATTTCACAAATGAACTAATACTATCTGTTTGGATACAAATAGAGTGAGTTCCTATCAAAAAATAAAAACAACTGAAGTTTAAGAGAGGGGATTCAGTTTCTATCCATTTTCATGTTTTTCTAGATTCTGTTTCCTCTGCTTCGTTTTTGTATTATCGACGACTACTTTGAGTTTTGGACGAGAATTCTTTCTCTTTACCACTTCTACTATAGCAAAGATTAAGACAGCACCACCTACAAATATAAGCTCTTCTATTGTTACCCCAAGGATAGCCCTCCTTATGACGTATAAAATTTATTGAAAACGCTTACATGAATAATACCAGTTGTGGATTAAATTAACAACTATAAACTGAATTTTCTAATTATTAAATCAAAAAAGATATCTCGAATTTTAGTTTAATCGAGATATCTTTTAGTTTACATAATATTATTATGTGGTATTTTACTTACTCTCTTTCTTCCTGCTTTTCCCTTGCTGTTTTTCAATCGCAACATTACGTTCTCCGCCGTCAGCAAGTTCTTCTGCAAATTCCTTACTTACCTCATTTTCTCCTAATGCTAATTCGACTGGTTTTCCACGTCTTTTATGATGTGGCATATCTATCCCTCCAAATTATCTTTTTTATCTACCTGACTGTATTCGTTTAAATATTTGTTTTCTCCTGGTGCAAATGATACGTTTTGTAGACTGCAATCGTCCTTCTCTTGAAGAAGGATTTCTTCGTAGTTTTTAGTTTCCTCGTCCTTACTCATAGTTACCCTTTCGATCCTGGTCCTGTTTTCGGACGGTTGTGGTTACTACGACGATATTGCTCCTCTACATCAGGAAGGCTTTCAGTCGGTGTCATATTATTAGTGGACGCTGCATTTTTTTGAGAATGTCTTTTACGCATGGAAAATAACCTCCTTTGGTTGAACTACGTATAGTTTGCTGGTGTTCAGATAAAAATAATCACGGTAATAATTACATAAAGATTAAGTGAACAGGAGTGATGAATATGGCAAATAAATCATCTCGTAAGAAACAAATTGAAAGTATTCAAACAGAAACGAATAGTTCTTCTGTTATTAATGACGTGATATCAAATGAATTTGAGCAATATCCTGGACAAAACGAACAAGTTACAGAAGAGGATATTCTACTTTCTTCATTTGAAAAAGATATCGTTCATCATACTGTTGATGGTAAGACATGGAATTCAATAAGTAAAAAAGAACAAAAACCGTAAAGCGGTCTTTTTTAAAAGCAATGTGCGGAGCCACTACCTGTTTTAAAGTATAGTGTGAAGTGGGTTTCTTGGCGCTATACGCGTAGTGCGTGGAGCCATTGCCCTTCTTTGAATAAGCTTTCAATTATCCATAGCTTAAGTATTCTTTAAATTCCATAAAAGAAGCTGGTACAAAAGGTCTGTTTTTGACCTTTTGTACCAGCTTTAATTTAACTAAACCTCTAAAAATTGTGTGAAACCTAAAATGAATAACACCCAAATCCCAATTAACATATGAGAAACACAAACACCAATCAGTGATTTTTGTCTGGAGTACATCCAACCCCAGAATAAACCAGGTATAAATGCAGCTAGTGCAAAAAGAGTCCCTATATGTGAATGTGCCATAGCGAATAATAGATTCGATAGAATGATAGAAAGAAACAGTTTTCCTTTTTTATTTGGGAGAAACTGATAAAATGCGGATTGTAAGCCTGCTCTGGCTATGAACTCTTGTACGATAGAAAAAATGAGGTACACAATAATAGTGAATATAAATAGTGAATACGTGAACTCTACACCAGAAAATGCAGCTGTAAGGTTAAATAATGGAATCTCTGAAAATTCTGGTATAAACGTAATGAGAGCCCATTTTAATAGGAAGAAAAATAGAAGTACAGGAATCGTTAACATGACTCCATCCTTCAAGCTCTGACGCCATCCTTTCAACGTTAAACCAAATAAATCAAGAGGATAGCCACTTTTTTTCATTATATTAAAAGTAACATAAGCAAACAATAAAATAAGTGCGATATCTACATAGGTTGAAACACCAAAGTAGTCTACAAATTGAGTGAGAGATACTAGTAATAGCGTATAGATAGATAAGATAAATAAGAGATTAGAAGATAAAATTCCTAGTGCTTTATACTTTTTCTGTTCTTTTTCAATTGCTTTCTTTTGTATGTTAGACTTTGTGTTTATATCCTTAACAACTTTTGTTAATAGTTTTATATGGAGATGTTGATAGGCATGTCCATTAATCATTTGGCTTGTATCTATTTTAAGTACCATCATGGCTGTATTTGCTTTTACAGTATAATAACTCTTCTCTTGAGTAATTGACGCTTCTCCTATAAGGTCCCCACTCTTTTTTTCTGATATATGTTCGTTTTCTTTATACAAACCTACGGAACCAGATATAATTAAATAAAGAAAATTTGATTGTTCCTCTTCAATGACAATGATGTCATTCTTATTAAAAAATTCTTTACTTGAAATAAATTTTAACTGTTCATACTCCTGCTTTGAAAATATAGTTGTAAATTGGTTTTCATTTATCTCTTGCACATGTAACGCAGTATTTGCCATAACTTCTCCTCACTAACGCACATATTATTATTTCATTATACTTTATTCTTGTGTGACGATGTAGTAATGTGAGGACAGTAAATATTAGAAGTGTAGTTGAATATTTCATTCTTATTTTCTTCAATTCGAGGGAAAAGTATTGATAAAGCGAGGTGGATCTAATGTCAACTAACGAAGAAAGAGACCATATTACAATAGAAGATGAACAAGGTATTGAAAGAGATTATTCTGTTGAAGCCCTATTTGATATGGAAGATGAGTCCTATGCATTGTTATCCTCTAGTGAAGAAATGCTTGTTATGCGTGTTGAGGAAGAGGAAGGGCAACAGTATCTTATTGGCATTACAGATTCTGATGAGCGAGATGCAATTCTTGATGCGTATGCTTTAGCTGTTGAAGCCCAACCTGAAAATGTACATCCTTATCAACATTAGATAACAAGGTTGTCCCTAGAAATTATATTGTAGGGACAACTCCTGTTAGCTTACTCCAATAGGATTGAGATGATAGCATCCTCTATTTCTTTCCCTTTTTCAGTTTCAATTACATTATTTACGATAATTGAAAAAATTAACTCTTCCTTCTCACAATCAACAAAACCAGATAGTGAGGATACGGTAGAGATTGTTCCAGTTTTAGCTAAGACTTTTCCAATCACATTTGGGGAGGTCATTCGATGTCGTAACGTGCCTCCAACAAGTTCTTCCTCTTCACCGGATACAGGGAGCGAGTTTTTGTATGTCTCAAACCATCCTCTTTCTTGTACTTTATATAATAAATTAGAAAGCTCATTTGCAGTTAAAAGATTTACATGAGAAATACCAGAACCATCTCTAAGAACAAGCGTATAGCTATCTATACCGAATTGTTCTAATTCGGAAAGGAGAACTTCAAGACCCTTGTCCCAACTTCCTTCCCCTTCCTTTACTTTTCCTAATTCTTTAATAAGTCCTTCTGCAATTGTGTTATTGCTAAGCTTCATAAATGGTATGAGAATTTCAGATAGGGGCTTAGATTGGTGACTCATCATCGTAACAGCTTTTAATGGGACTTCTCCTCTTTTTGAATCTCCCATTAATTTAATTCCATGCTCTTTCAATGATTGTTTCACAACTTCTAACACTAAATCAGTCGGCTCCCATACAGCGACTTTTTTACTTATCTCATCTGAATTATTCGGAATATCTCCATCGATTGTAATTAAATTTGTTCCATGCTTCCTAGTGATTTTTATCGTATTTTTCTCGTCATTGCCAACTGTTTTTGTATTGTTACTAATTGTTACGTAGTCAGTATTAGGGTGTAACGTAATCTCAGCCTCTTCCCCAATCTTCACACCTTCATTTATTTTGACTTGGATAGTACCGGCATCATAGTTGTTGTTAGGTGAGATAGTTAAGGCTGAAATTTGAGCACCGTAATAAGCAGCTTCATCACTCCAAGGCACATCAATAGAATAGCGTACATCATCATACCAAGTGTCATCAGCAATTACGTCACCAAGGATTACATTTACTCCAGATTCCTTCACGTTTTGAACAAGCCGGTCAATGTCTTCCTTCTGTAAAGTTGAGTCCCCTTTTCCTTTTATATAGAGATTACCATTGAGGAAACCGAGTCTGTTTTTGCCATCAGTTAGTAATTCCGTTTCAAATTTATAATCTTCACCTAATACCGAGAGGGCGCCTGCACCAGTTAATAGCTTCATATTAGACGCAGGTCTTAATCTAATATCCCCTAAGTGTTCATATAAAATTTCCCCTGTCTTACTAGAGCGAATACTTACTCCAACTAGCACACCACTCAACTCTGTATCGTTTGTAATTAAGTGGTTTAACTGTTGTGTCAGTGCTTCTTTATTTTGTATCGCATGAGACTCTAATGGTTGAACTAAAAATAGTAAAAAACATATGAAAACGCTCAATGAAATAGTGACTATCTTATTAATCTCATGTCATCCTCTCATTTAGATATAGAAAAAAGGATATGAAAAAGGTATTCTACCTTGTAACATATCCTTAAACTAGTTATTTATCCCAACGTAATGTTGATAAATCAATTTCTGGGACTAAACCTTCTTTAGCCGCTCGTCCTAATAATGAGTAAATCGCTTCATAGCCTTCGTCACCTAAGTTTGCTGAAAAGTTATTTACATATAAATCAATATGCGATTTTGCTACGTCAGGAGACATCTCTTGTGCATGTGATAGAACATAGTCCTCCGAAGCAGTCGGATTATCCCACGCATATTCAACAGATTGGCGAATTGCATTTGAAATGGAAGAAATGTCCAATATACGTTTTGCAATGATCGCACCTAATGGAATTGGTAGACCCGTATCCTCTTCCCACCAGCTACCTAAATCAACTAAACGATTAAGGTCATAATTTTGATATGTAAAACGCGCTTCATGAATAACTAAACCGGCATCTATCTTTCCATCACGTACAGCTGGCATGATTTCATGGAATGGCATTACTACTATCTCTCCTACACCGCCAGGTACATTTTCGGCTGCCCATAGACGAAACAGTAAATATGCAGTAGAGCGTTCACTTGGTACAGCTACACGTTTCCCGGTAAGTGCTCGTGGATCTGGATTGTTTGATTTAGTTAAAACTAATGGGCCGCAACCTCTCCCTAAAGCACCACCACAAGGTAGTAATGTGTACTCAGGTTGAATCCAGGGAAGAGCAGCGAACGAAATTTTGAGTATATCTGGTCCATTTGGTTTGGCAGCTAGATCATTTGTAATGTCAATATCAGCATACATTACATCCAATTTAGGGGCATTTGGTACGAGTCCATGGACTAATGCGTGAAAAATAAACGTATCGTTAGGACAGGGTGAAAAGGCTATTTTCATGTTAATACCTCCTGTAATTTTGAGCTTATAACAGTTAATGATTGTAGTGCCTCTTTAATACGCCATGCATCTCGATCTCTCGGACCGACCATATTGGAAATAGAGCGAATTTCTAGCATCGGTACGTTCATCTTTTGCGCTGCAATAGCAACCCCGTATCCTTCCATTGCCTCTACAATTGCTCCAGGGACACGTTCTTCAAGTAAATGAGCTTGCTCCATTGTTCCTGTCACAGTTGATACACTAAGTATAGGTCCTGTGTAAACTGGTATGTCCATTTTATTAATTGTAGTAACTACTTTGTCTACAAGGCTTTTGTCTACATGGACGGTGCTAGCACCAAATCCTAATTTTTCTATCGGGACAAAGCCTTCATCAGTTTCTGCTCCTAAATCAGCAGCAATTACATCACTACTGACTACGATAGAGGCTATCTCTGCTTTACCTGGAAATGCGCCACCAATACCGAGGTTTAGTACTAGGTCATAGTTGTTAATTGAAATTTCCATCGCTGTTGTAGCAGCAGATGCGGCTATACCAACTCCTGAAACAACAACAGTCAAATTGGTATCGTTTTGATCAATTCCCTGCATAATTGCTTCTTTCTCAGCTTCTACAGAAGTAACGATGAGAACGTTTCTTATTGAATCTGATTGTCGTTTATCCACTTATAAAACTCCTTTTAGTATGTAGGTAATTCTTTATTTTAAAAATATCATAAAACGAAAGAACTGGTAAATCATAATCATTGTAACGAACAATAGGAAAGGATGAAACAAATATGAAGGATAAATTTAATGGTGTAAACTTAGATGAAATTGAAGGTGCCGAAGAAATCCCTTATAAAGAAAAAAATGGAGACTTGCCTGATATATATCCAAATGTAAAAGAAACAGCAACACAACCAAAAGAAATAGACACTTTCAGAGAATAGTCTATTGAGGCCGTTTACAAGAGCGGTCTCATCTTTTTAAATAAAAATAAAAATAAAAATAAAAAGAAGTTATTACCTCATGTGAGATAATAACTCCTTCTTCCTACCATTATTCTTGAATTCGACTCTCAAAATCGTGTTGATATTCAATATTAAGTAAGTTAAAAAATGCTAGAGCAAATCCAATTACTAGTAATATAATAGGTATTACATATGATTTCTTTTTAAACGTGCTATATAATGTGAAAATTAAAGAAAAAGCTAGAAGTATTAATCCAGCGATAAACCCCCAGAATTCCATAACAGTACCCTCCATGTCATTACAATTTCTATCTATACCTTATAGTAGAATAAAGTTAACAGTTTATCTATCATTCTAGTATAAAATTCGGTAAACTGCCATTATTTCAGGAGATCATTCGTAAGGTAAAATTCCCCTTTGTAATAACCTCATGAGTTATAGAAAGACATTTTTTAGAAGGGTGCAATAAATAATCTTTATTTTTCTACACTTGTTATCATCACTGACGAAACAGAACTACCTACTTTTTTGTCATTTTGAAATAAGTCTGCTACAACATAAGCCACTTTTCTACCTAATCGTTCTACCCTTGCCTCTACCTCAACTTTTCCAACAAAGACAGGTCGATGGAAAGTTGTATGTAAATCAATTGATGCAAAACCTTGGTCATCACTTAGCTTTGATGCAATTGCAAAAGCCATCATACTATCTGCAACCGCAGTTAGGTATCCACCCATTGCTACACCAATTCCATTTATATATTTTTCATCAACTTCCCATGTACCACGAGCAATTCCATCCTCTGCAAATGTTGGTTGGAATTGCAGAGTGATATCACAGTTTGGTGGTTTAATACCTTCAGTTGTTACTCTTACTAAATCACTTGGTTTGAAAAGATCAGTCATGTTCATCCTTCTTTCTATGTTGTTTTTTGATTAATAAAAAATAATAGGTTACACAAGAGGTTCGACTTTTTGTCTACAATTCCTTCTTTTATTTAAAAAGTTTGTAAAAAGAGCTTGTTTATCTTTCTGTTCAATGTTATATTTATAAAGCGATGAGCTTATTGTGTAAGACGATGAATGCTTTAATGCACTATGTGGAGTGCTGTTTATCGCCTCAATTACGTAGAAGACGCCTACTTGTTAGGCGTCTTCTTTTATGTGTTTATTAAACAAATAGGGATAGACACCCAATTTTTTCTAAAGCGATGTTTTTTACAAACACGAATCCTTAGCTTTGCATAGGATACATTATCTCCAACAGAAGGTGGTGTATAGATATGTACGATTGCTATGGATATGGCGCAATGCCAGTAACTGGTGTTCAGCCGGGATGTGCACACACACAAGTTGCTGGAGCATACGCTCCAGCAGCTCCAGTAGCAGGTCGCGGTTTTGCTTTAATCGTGGTTCTGTTCATCTTATTAATTATCATTGGTGCTTCTTGGGCTACTCCAGCTCCTAAGAAACCTTGCTAATGTTTCACCTATCTTCTTTCGACAATAGGCTACCCATGCCTATTGTCGATTTTATTTAGTTAGCGCATCAGAACACTCGTTTTAGGTGGTTTACTTATTCAGGGTACATAGTATTTGTTTGTAAGGAACAAGAAGATTAAACATTGGAGTGGTATACTAAAATTAAACATCAAACAGACTTTGTGAGGTGCTTATTTGGACATTTTGATATCAATTTTAATCGCCATTTTATTTATTTTAAGCTTTGTCGGTCTCATCTATCCTATTATCCCGTCGGTGTTACTAATATGGGGTGGTGTCGCATTATACCATTTCTTCATTAATGCAGACGCATTGTCTTGGTGGACATGGGGTACATATATTCTTTTAACAGTTGTTCTATTTCTAACAGATTATTTGGCAAACCTTTATTTTGTACAAAGATATGGTGGCTCCAAATGGGGCATGCGAGCGGTAACTGTAGGAATTATCATAGGATGTTTTGTTATCCCACCATTTGGGATTCTAATCGTACCCTTTATTTTAGTTTTATTTACTGAGCTGTTCCAAAATAAATCTCCGGCGTATGCCTTAAAAGTCGCAACAGGGACAATTATTGCTTTTTTAAGTGGTGTGTTTGCAAAAGGTATCATTCAAACAGTGATGATCGTCGTATTTATAATTGATATGCTTTAATGTCAAAGGAGACTGGGACAAATGTCAAAAACGGGAGCCCACTGAAAAAGTCCAACCTAGACGATTCGAGAAGTGGTAATGGCTCCGCACGTTGCACGCTTGCTATGAGAAAACCACTCATAGCGCGCTTTTGAAAAGAGGCAACGGCTTCGCGCATTACTTAAAGGCCGCTGAAAAAGTGAAAATCACACTTTTTCAGCGGCCTCAAAAACGGACCTTTTGTCCCAACTCCTTTGGCCATTTTAATATTCGTCTCCCTCAAAATATTGACGCCTCTTATATTTAGCTGAGTGACAACGATTACAAATTGGAAACGCAAAATCGATTTCAAGTTTTTTTCCACAATGCTTACACTTTTTCGTCATATTCTTAACATCTGTTTTTAAGCGCTCATGTACTTCATCACTTAATTCTCCTCTTATTCGCTCCCAGTAAATGGCTTCTGTTCGTTTATCTAGTCGATATAAAAACAAAAGGTGAAGCCCAACTGATTTATAGGAAAGTTCTAAATCCTCTAAGCTGTCCTTCGTGATTTTAGGTTCTGGTAATTCTGTTCCACGTACAATTGCAAGCATTTTTTGTCGCCATTCATACGTTAAGCCAGGCTCTCGATTTGAAAATGGCAAATGTAAGAATCCATATAAATCCATGAGAGAAAGCCGACCTTCTATTTCTGTCCCTCTTATCGTTGTGTAAAGCTCTTTTTCCTCAGACAATGTTGCTTTTTTCGTTCCTATAGGGCTCTCAAACTTCTCCCAAAGGTCAAAAAATGCACCTAGGTCCCGGTAGTACTTCTGAAACCTTTCAAATATATCACTGGTTGGTGCAATCGCAAATGTATGAACTGGGATATCTTCTTGGTTAAGCAGGCGATTCATTAACTTAATATCTTTTGTGAAAGCTACCTTCCCAACATTATAAATTCCTTTACGCCCTGCCCGACCTGCAATTTGCTTTACTTCTTGGGATGTTAACCTGCGTCTCTTTACTCCATCAAACTTCTCGTTTTCTAAAAAAACAATCCTACGTATCGGTAAATTAAGTCCCATACCGATAGCATCTGTAGCTACGATGACTTTTGTTTCACCTTGAATAAATCGTTGCATTTGCTTCTTTCTTGTTTCAGGAGGCATGCTACCATAAATCATTGAAACAGAATGTCCATTATTTTGTAGTCTTGATGCTGTCTCAAGTACTCTTCTTCTAGAAAAGCAAACGAGAGCATCTCCTTTTTTCGTATGCTTCATGCTAAATTCTTTCGATTCGACCTCTAAAGGGATATCTCGGTTATATTTATGAATTTCTATATCCGAATCCCCTAATAATTGAAGGATCATCGACTTAGAATTTAAGCTACCAATAATGTGGACTTCATTCGCATTAGCTTTAGTGATCGCTTTATACCATGAAAATCCTCTATCTTTATCAGCAATCATTTGTGCTTCATCGATTACAACTACATCATAAAATTCTTTCTCATGAAACATCTCAACAGTACAGGAGATATGTGTTGCTCCGTCTAAGTCCTTTTCCTCTTCCCCTGTTTTTAAGCCACAGGTTACATCATCATTATTTAACTTATCGTACACTTCTAGAGCTAATAGTCTTAATGGAGCAAGGTAGATCCCACTTTCTCCTTCTTTCATCCGCTGTAAAGCATGGTGTGTCTTTCCAGTGTTTGTCTCACCTATATGAAGAACATATTTTATATTTCTGCCAGTATTCGGCCGATACTCTCGTCCAAATATATCTTCAAGCATACGTTCTTCTCTTTCAACCTGCCTTTTATATTCAGCTAATTCTTCCGCTCTTTTTTGTTCTCTCTTAGCTAGGTCTTGTTCATAAATTGCTTTATGATTAGCCTCATCAAAAGGTAACGAAGCAATTGTTAAAATGTCTTCAAGATACTCCTCTTGAATTTTTGATAAAAACTCCATTTGAATCAAATATAAGCTATCTGCAATCACCTTTCGTAAAACTGAGACTGATATTTGATAATACTCTACTAAAGTAGGTGGCAGTTCTTCAAGTAGCCATTTAGGTACAAACTCAAAGAGATAGTCTCTGATAACTCTGTCATAATAGTAGTAATACGTTTCGTACTCCCATTGAAAGGTTTTGTGTACGGTACCTGTTAACTCATCCAAAAAACTACCGACAAAAGTATAATTTGAAACTTTAAAATTCCCTTTAGGAACTAATTTTTCTTCTATTTTAAATGTATCAATTGTTTGAAACTTAGGATTGTTTGTTAAATCCTTTACTAATTGTTTTGATACAATATGTCGAACATGTAAGTAAAGAATCTCATACCTTTCATCAATAATGTCTTTCGCAGCATTTTCTATGGCTGTTTCTGCATTTTTCCTTTTCTCAGCAATCTCTTCTTCTTTTTTTCTAACGAGATAATCCTGTCGAGCCTGTTCATAGCGAGTTTCCCACTTTTCATGGTCTTGTACATTTGTACTCTCAAGCCAGTTCATCACATTGAATCGTTGATACTCTTTCATTTCCGTTCGAAAAAGATGGTTTATCAGCTTCCGGTCAACACCCTCTACTTCATAGCCTTTTTCATATAAAAACGACTTTTTCTCCTTTTTAGAAACGTCATTCGTCGCTTTATTAATCCAAACATTTACCCAAATTTGTTCTAGGTACTGCTTTCTATCGGAAAGGTATTGTTCATAAGATGGTAATCTCTCTCTCGTTTCAAGGTAATTGTTCATATCCTCAAAAATTTTCTTCTTTGTATGTTCTATTGCTTGAGGATAGATAGTAATTAATTTATTCAAATTATGTCTCTCCTTTCCGTATCTTATAACGGAGGAACGAATCGTATCATTAGTTTTGCCTTTGTCATTTTATTTATTACGCACTAATGTGGATGTTGTCCCTTACTGTAGTGTTTGTTGAATGGTATAATACCCCTATCTTACCAGAAGGAGAGCGAAAATGAATAAAAAAGCAATTGAAGAACAGGTTATCAGTAATTATCAGCAGGATGAACAGATGATGATTTTAGTTTTTGCTCAGTGGAGTATAAACAATGATTTAGATCCTAAAGAACTATATTTACGAGCGTATCCTGACCAAGGAAGTAACGATGCTTTACAACAAGCATTGGATTTAACCGTTTCTAAAGAAGAGGCTGGCGAAGTACCTGATGATACATTGCTAGGTGTACTATCCTTGTTTGGAAATGATGATTTAGCTTTTGTCGTCACCGAGGAAATCAATAAGAGAAAAAGATAATAACATAAGGGCTTACAGTGGGTCATATCATATTCTAAATCTATTATGATGAAAAAGGTGAGCATATGTATAATAATCAAATGTACAGTTTCCCCTCACAAGTAAGCCCTATAAAACAAAATGGGACAAATGAGCTGAAAGTTTATGGTGAAGGTAAGCTTCAACTCTCTCCCGATCACGCAATCATTACACTAGGAGTAATCAATGAAAACTCCGATTTAACAGTAGCTCAAAATGAAAATAATCAAAAGATGACAAATGTTATTCAAGCTTTACGAGAAATAGGAATTCCAGATAATGATATGAAGACAGTTATTTATCAAATTGACATGATGTATGATTATGAAAATAATAAGCAAATTTTGAGAGGATACAAAGTAAATCATCAACTCCAGGTTTCCGTTGAATCGATTGGTCAAACTGGTCTAGTCATTGATACAGCTGTACAAAGTGGAGCTAATACTGTTTCGAATGTTACGTTTACTGTAAAACAAGTTGATGATTACTATAATCAAGCATTAGTTATGGCAATGAATTATGCTTATGAAAAGGCAGTTGCAATGGCTAATTCACTTGGTGCAACTCTAAATCCGTTACCAAAACAGATAGAAGAACTCTCTGCACAAGCTAGTCCACCTCAGCCTTTCCTAATGGCACAAGCTGCACAAACACCAGTACAGCCAGGACAAATAGAAATTACCGCAAGAATAGCTGTTGATTACTTATATTAGTATAGATGCTATGCTATCACTTCTCTCTCCTTTTTTATTCCATAGAGAAACATCAGAATACCAATAATGACAAGTAGTGGCTCTAAAATATACACCTCTGGTCCGTATGTTAGACGGTGAAGTTGGAAAATCCAATGGATAACTACAATATCAAAACTTGCAAAGAACCCAGAAGCAACGATAACCCCATGAAAAAATGAAAGTGGAAAAAACTTTCTGCAAAAATAATAAAAGATAATTGTCGCTACACCGGCAAAAAGTAACGCACCAAGTCGCTGCAATGTCGTTGTAGCTGTCAATTCAATCGCATAGGCATGCGATGAGTGAAATAATAAGTCTATGTACAAAATTCCAAATAGAAAGCCTATCATTCTGTTCATATTAATCCATCCTTAGATACGTATTATATCTATTTATGGTCAAACTATTAGTTTATAAACAGAAAAAACAAGCGGAATTTAAGAATTCTGCTTGTTTTACTACATATGTATGTGTTTGGCTGGGCTAGCTGGATTCGAACCAACGCATGACGGAGTCAAAGTCCGTTGCCTTACCGCTTGGCTATAGCCCATAGACGTTTGCTACTACTAGTATGACACACATAATATAAATTATGCATTTTATAAAAAAAGAAAATGGCTGGGCTAGCTGGATTCGAACCAACGCATGACGGAGTCAAAGTCCGTTGCCTTACCGCTTGGCTATAGCCCATTGACGTTTGCTACTACTAGTATGAAACACATAATATAAATTATGCATTTTATAAAAAAAGAAAATGGCTGGGCTAGCTGGATTCGAACCAACGCATGACGGAGTCAAAGTCCGTTGCCTTACCGCTTGGCTATAGCCCATAGACGTTTGCTTCTACTAGTATGAAACGCATAATATAAATTATGCATTTTTATTAAAAGAAAATGGCTGGGCTAGCTGGATTCGAACCAACGCATAACGGAGTCAAAGTCCGTTGCCTTACCGCTTGGCTATAGCCCATTGACGTTTGCCAATACTAGTATGAAACGCATAATATAAATTATGCATCTTTATTAAAAGAAAATGGCTGGGCTAGCTAGATTCGAACGAACGCATGACTGAGTCAAAGTCCGTTGCCTTACCGCTTGGCTATACCCCATTGACGTTTGCCAATACTAGTATGAAACGCCTAATATAAATTATGCATTTTATAAAAAAAGAAAATGGCTGGGCTAGCTAGATTCGAACGAACGCATGACTGAGTCAAAGTCCGTTGCCTTACCGCTTGGCTATACCCCATTGACGTTTGCCAATACTAGTATGAAACGCCTAATATAAATTATGCATTTTATAAAAAAAGAAAATGGCTGGGCTAGCTAGATTCGAACGAACGCATGACTGAGTCAAAGTCCGTTGCCTTACCGCTTGGCTATACCCCATTGACGTTTGCCAATACTAGTATGAAACGCCTAATATAAATTATGCATTTTATAAAAAAAGAAAATGGCTGGGCTAGCTGGATTCGAACCAACGCATGACGGAGTCAAAGTCCGTTGCCTTACCGCTTGGCTATAGCCCATCGCCCCTTTGCTACTACTAGTATGATTCGTATTCTTAAGAATATGCACAGATTAGGCAATAAATTTTCTGATTCATACGTAGTTGTTTTAACGACAAAAAAGTACATTAAATGTTGTTAACATCTAATGTACTTCGTTCGTTGGACATAGTATCCTCTAAATCACTTAGAAATGAATGCTTTTGAGTGGAAACGGACATAAAAGTTTTTATTTGATGAAAAAAACGAGGAACAGCTCACGTTTTTCCTATATAACGGATTTCATGTCCATAATGTTTGTAAATGTTACGTTTATACCATAGATAACGGAACCTTTGTCCAAATGGTCATACCTTACCACTTCAATTACTCAACTACTTCTGGTTGTCCGTAATCGACACCATGTGTTTCAACTGTTACTACTTTCATACGTTGGTCTTGAAGAGGTCTATCACTAGCATTTCTATCTACTGATACAATTGCATCAACAGCTTCCATACCCTCAATAACCTTACCAAAACCAGCGTACTCACCATCTAAATGCGGTGAATCATCTACCATAATAAAAAATTGAGACCCAGCAGAATCAGGGTGTTGTGAGCGAGCCATTGATAGTACACCACGTTCATGTACTAAATTATTCTCAAAACCGTTTGAAGTAAATTCACCAGGGATGCTGTACCCAGGTCCTCCCATTCCACTTCCTTCTGGGTCACCACCTTGTACCATAAAACCAGGAATAACACGGTGGAATACTAATCCGTCATAAAAACCACTCTCTACTAATGAAACAAAGTTCGTAACAGAATTCGGTGCTACTTCTGGATATAACTCGATAAGTATTTGATCATCGTTCTCCATTGTAATTGTCACAATAGGATTCGTTTCAGATGAAAAATCATTTGTACCAGCTACTTCTTCGTCTCCATCAGTTTCCACTACCTCATCTTCAGGACTCGTCCCACATCCAACTACAAGCATTGCTAAGATAATACTCATAACCATGATGAGTAATTGTTTTGACCATTTCATTTTCATATTCAAATCTCCTTTGCAACATTTTCAAAGTTAATTATACGTTATCTAATTTCTAAAACAATAGGACAATGATCGCTTCCATAGGTTTGAGAATGAATATCTGCACTCACTAAAGAATTTTCAAGTCTATTTGATACGATAAAATAATCAATTCTCCACCCAATATTTCTAGCTCTAACATCTCTCATATAAGACCACCACGTATACATTTCTACTTTGTCTGGGTAAAAGTATCGGAATGTATCTGTGAAGCCTTCTTGTAGAAGAATAGTCATTTTTTCTCGCTCTTCCTCAGTAAAGCCTGAATTCCCTTTGTTGGATTTAGCGTTCTTTAAGTCAATTTCAGTGTGAGCTACATTTAGGTCCCCACATAGAATGACTGGTTTCCGTTCATCTAACTCTTTTAAATAGCTGCGAAATTGGTCTTCCCATTGTAAACGATAATCTAGTCTTGCTAAATCTCGTTTGGAATTTGGAGTATAGATATTTACTAAGTAGAAATCATCAAATTCCAATGTAATAATTCTACCTTCAACTTGTGGATCTTCTACTCCGATACCAACGCCATACCAAGCAGAGATAGGCTTTTTTTTTGTGAAAATTGCTGTCCCAGAATAGCCTTTCTTCTCGGCATAATTCCAATATTGATGGTAGCCCTCTAACTCTAGGTTGATTTGACCTTCTTGTAACTTTGTTTCTTGAATACAAAAAATATCTGCACCGATTTCATGAAAATAATCTAGAAAGCCTTTTTTTACACACGCTCTAATACCATTCACATTCCAAGATATTAGTTTCATAGATTTACATCCCCTGCCGTCAACTATTGTTGTAATTCATCTAGAAGTGGATACTTATTTTTTAGTCTTAAAAGAAACAGCTCATTTCGGGAACGTTTCTCAATCACACTTAATGTAATAACGATATACACTGTAAATGTTGCTATCGTACTTACAATTGCGAGCAATGAACCATAATAACTAATAAGCATAGCCACTTGCCATGATACCATTATCCCTGTTGCGACCACAATGATAAAGCATAGTGAAGCGTAGAGTGCATAGACCATTCCTTTTATACCTTCAAATCGCTCAAATAGATTTCTACCTCTTTTTAGAGGGAAATCAAGCATAAATAGTAAGTAAAATATAAGCAAGAAATATGAAAACATTCCCCAGCCTAATTCAGTTAACCCCATTTGCTCTTTCCTCCATCCACCATAATCTGAAAAAGCACACCTTTTAAAATGGTGTGCTCATCTTTTTGCTTAATTATATCAGATGGATTTTAAACGTTAGATTCCATTTTGTTGAAAATGTCTGTTAACACTGGGATAATCTGTTTCTTACGAGATACTACACCTTTAAGAACAGCCGTGTTATTTTCTAATGAAACATTATAAGCTTTTTCAACTGCGCTTGCAGAATGTCCTAAAGCAATTCCTGTTGAATCACTTGTTAAGATGTCAGTTGCAACGAAAAGGAATAAATCTAATCCTTTTTCATCGATTACTTTTGTCATAGCTGCTTCTAGCTCTTCTTGACGAGCAAGTACTTCATTAACATCAACTGTATTTACTTGTGCAACTTCAACTTTGCAGCCTCCCATTGGGAATTCTTTAGCATCTAAAGCGATAAGCTGAGCAGCTGTTTTATCTGAAAGGTCAGTTCCTGCTTTAAGCATATCCAAACCGTATGTTTCAGCCTCCACACCAGCGATTTCAGCTAATTCACGAGCAGCTGCAACGTCTTGGTCTGTACAAGTAGGTGATTTGAATAATAATGTATCAGAGATAATAGCAGATAGCATTAATCCAGCCATTTCTTTACGAATTTCGATACCATTTTCTTTATGTATTTTATTTAAAATTGTTGCTGTACATCCAACAGGCTCAGCGCGGTAATATAACGGGTCGCTTGTTTCAAAGTTAGCGATACGGTGGTGGTCAATAACTTCTAGAACACGAACTTGATCTATATCGCCAGCACTTTGTTGCTTTTCGTTGTGATCGACTAAGATAACCTCTTGTGCTTCAGCTGCTACTTTCTCAACTAAACGAGGAGTTTCGACTTTAAAATAATCTAATACATATTGAGTTTCACCGTTAATTTCACCTAAACGAATAGGTTCAGCGTCCATCCCCAATTTTGTTTTTAAATCTGCATATGCGATAGCAGAACAAATTGAATCTGAATCTGGATTTTTGTGACCTAATACAAATACTTTTGCCATGTTCATTCTCCTTTTTCAATAGGATTTAGTTTTTTATTAATTCATATCCACGCCTATTATAAAACAGTTTCTTTTTAATAGAAAGAAAAAATTACCTAATCTACTCAGAAAAACCGACTTTTCTTATCTGATATAAAATAACTTAATTGTATGTAAAAACTTCTGTATCAAGTGGAATCA
The DNA here is from genome assembly GCF_002335805.1 of Bacillus sp. FJAT-45350. NCBI lineage: Bacteria > Bacillati > Bacillota > Bacilli > Caryophanales > Bacillaceae > Bacillus > Bacillus sp. FJAT-45350. The sequence continues at coordinate 1,560,749 of NZ_NISU01000001.1, forward strand.
ACATCCTAGGATAAAATAACATAAAAAAACTGAAGCTAATAACTGTTTAACAAGGTTTATAAAATTTGAAAAGGGGCGGTTTACTATGTTTAGGAATCAAACAAGAACTGAGCAAATGATGGAAATGGTTGGACTTAACCGAAACAAGAACAAAAACAATAATGGGTTAATGCTTTCATTAGTAGGTCTTGGTATTGGCGCTGCGGCATATGGAATGATGAGGCGCAATAATGATGAAAATGAACATAATGAAGTTCATCATAATAATGACATGATGCAAAACATGAGCGAGCCGATACAGCATGCTATTGAGGATTTTCGTGATCAGCTTAGATAATAAAGTTATCTGGAAGTCAACGCTCTGCGTTGACTTTTTTTATTCTTTAGTGGTTTATTCTTATCGAAATCTGTTTAATTGTTGTAACATATTTTCTTCTTTGAGAATTTTCACTTGTCTTTCTCCTAATAAATCGAAATGAGGATAATCTTTTCGGTGATGAATTCGGTGACTTGGAATATTATATTTTTCTCCCCACTTACTAAGTTTTTCTATATTTGAACAACCAACTTTTGTTACTGTTGTAATATTAGGATAACGTTCATCAATCCAGTAGTGAGTAATGAATGCAATTTCTCCATTCTTAACACGCAATTTCCAATCTAATAGCTCTTTCCTTTTTATACCGAATGCCATAGGCAATCACCCTTTTTGCTTAATTTACATAAAAAAGAACAAGAACCGCAAAGCGGTCTTTTGTTTAAAGCAATGTTCGGAGCCACTACCTGTTTTAAAGTATAGTGACAAGTGGATTTTGTGACGCTATGCGCGTAGTGTGCGAAGCCATTGTCCTTCTTTGAATAAGCTCTCATTTATTCACAGCTTAAGTATTTTTTAATTACCTTGAAGCCATAAAAAAGAAGGAACGGTCATCTCATGTGACCATTCCTTCTAACCCATTCACCTGCTATAAGCATTTTCTACAACTGGGGTCGTAGCGATTTATATCTTGCAGAAACACCTCATTTCAGTAAAGCTTAAGAGTAGCTTAAACTGTCTTGAAATTCGTTGTACATCGCAATCACCTCATTATAAGGTCAAATCGTACTACCAATTGTACAATGAAAAACTTTATTAAGGTGTATGGGGTGAGGTGACAGTAACTGTCTCCCTCGATAATTATGATGGCCATTTTAGTAAGTATCTATTCATCTTTTTTTAAAAAGTAGATAAAATTTTTTACGAAGGCGCTGAAAAAGTCCAAACTAGACGATTCGAGAAGCGTAATGGCTCCGCACGTTGCACGCATTACTTTAAGGCCACTAAGTGAAAGTCACACTTTTTCAGCAGACTTTTTTTACTCCCACGGTTTTTCAAGTGTTAAAAATTCAGCTAATTCTTTACTTTTCTTTTTACGGGCTTTTCGGACCTCGGCACGGTCTTTTCCGGTTTCATGGAGCTTCTTCTCTTCTTCTGTTTCAGGAATGACGCTTGCAACTTTGCAGAGTGTTCCTTGTGGACATAAAGAGACAAAGGTTAAAAAGGCAGTTGCTGCAATTCTTCTTTCTCCTGTGTTGAAATTTTCCGCAATTGCTTTTACAAAAATCTCCATAGAAGTATTCCCTGTCCACGTTACAAAAGCTTCTAAACAAACAGAATCAGACTGTCTTATTGGATGAAGAAAGTCGACAGAGTCAGTAGAAGCTGTCACCACTTCTGTTCGACAATGCCTCCTAGCAGCAATAGAAGCTACTTCATCCATATTACGCATTAATATGCCACCAAACAAATTCGAATGGTTATTTGTATCATTTGGTAAGACTAAATGTGTTTGAATTACACGTGATTCTCTTATATATTTTTCTTTCATAGTAAAGGATCGGTCCCTTCTTTTATATTGAAATTATTTCAAATCATACACTTTCTTAGGTTAACAAGCAACTGAATAGAACTGGAGAAAAAAGCAAGCTATATATAGGTTAATCAAAATATTCTTAAAAAAATTACAAAGGGATTATTGAAAAACATAGTAAGCTTGAACCTAAGTTAGTATATCGGGGTTTTACAACATTTAAGTAAACTTATTCAATTAAAAGTGAAGCTTATCGAAAAAAATCATGAAGAAGCTACAAATTTATGTCATACAGTTTCAAAATCTCGCTTGAGATGCAAGTTGTACTTGAAGCATATGAAACAAAATCACTTTCCTCAATAGAAATAAATGAATTACTAAGACATACAGACATTGATAAATTATAAAAAAAGAAGGCAGTGCTCGCTTAAGCACTGCCTTCTTTTTTTGATTACTTAAACTATAGAATACCTGAATATGGATAAGGTTTACGGGTTTTGTTCTTACTTACCCCAACGTAATACAGTTGAACCCCATGTTAATCCGCCACCAAACCCGACTAAAACGATAATGTCACTATCTTTTATCTTATCATTTTCTACTTCTTCATATAAGGATAAAGGAATAGAGGCAGCTGATGTGTTGCCATATTTATCAACAGTCACAGAAACCTTGTCCTCAGATAAGCCTAGTCGTTCTCGAGCTGATTCAATAATGCGTACGTTTGCTTGATGTGGTATTAAAAAATCGATATCATTATTCGTTAATCCTGCTTTGATTAATGCGTTATTTGCTGATTCGCCTAATGTACGTACAGCAAACTTAAATACCTCTCTACCATTCATCCCTAACACGTTATCAATATAGAGATGTTTTCCACCAGAACCGTCAGAACCTAGTTCATACCCTAGAATTCCATTCCCTTCAGATACTGGTCCTAGCAATACCGTACCTGCTCCATCTCCGAAAAGTACGCACGTATTACGATCAGTCCAATCAAGAACAGTTGAGAACTTTTCTGCACCGATAACTAAAGCATATTGATGATTTCCAGATTGGATAAATTGTTGAGCAGTTACAAGGGCATAAATAAACCCTGTACAGGCTGCACTCATATCAAACGCAAATGCATTACTTGCTCCTAATCGCTCTTGTACCATACAGGCAACAGATGGAAACGGATAATCAGGAGTTGCTGTTGCGACTACAATTAAATCAATCATGTCAGGTTCAATATTAGCATTTTCTATGGCTTCTAATGCTGAATAATATGCCATGTCAGCAGTTTTCATATCATCAGGTGCAATTCTTCGTTCTTTAATTCCAGTTCTAGACTGTATCCAGTCATCGGATGTATTTAATGTTTTTTCCAGGTCTTTATTGGTAACGATGTTTTCAGGAACATACTTACCTACACTAATTATTCCTACATTTTTATTCATTTAAAAACTCCCTGTAGTTGTTGTTACTAGTACCAAGTGCTAATAAATCTTTTCTCATTTACCTAGTATACAATAATACAGGCATTCTGAAAAAATATTTGTGAAAAAAAAGAAAAAAATATTGAAATCTTTGTGAATCTCGTAGCACTCAGTTAAAATGAAAGTGTAAAGGAGGTTTTTTTAGTGAGTGAAAAATTTGAGGTTGGACAAATAGTAACTGGAATTTATAAAACTGGTAAATACATTGGGGAAATTACAATGGAAAGACCAGAGCAATATGTAATGAAGGTGTTAGCGGTTCTTAAGCATCCCGAGCAAGGCGATTTACATAACCCTAAACAAGGTAACGCAGAGATGTTTCATGAACGTCGAGCATTGGCTTATACCGAACATGTTAATGTACCAAAAACTCATATTAAACGTTATGAAGAGGATGTTCCTACCTATAAAGACTCATTACGGGTGGCATTAGAAGAAAAATATAAGTCACTTGAAAATGATGATAGTCAGTTTGCGAAAAGATCATTAGAATTACTTAGGGGTCTAGAGGCTGATTATTTCAAATAGTTCGGTATTCTAAAAATAATCAATTGTCTACTTTTTCACAAAATTCAATCCATCAAGTAGATTACGCGTATTTTGGGCTGTAGTTATGGGTGCTGTTGCTTTTGTTCTATTGGATATTGGTGAAGGAAGTCTTGGGGCATTACAGTCATTTATGGTTGTTACAGCTGTACCTGTTTCCTTTATCCTATTACCTCTATTATGGCTTTGCACCAAAAGTTGCTAGGCTCTTGGCAGATGAACAAGGAATTACTACAAAACATCATAAATAAAAGCAGTTTCCAATGAGGTAATTTGCCTACTTGGAAACTGCTTTTATTTTTGGTCTTTATAGGCTTAGTGAAATTGCTTTGATTAGAAGTATGTTACTCGCTTACTGGCGTAAATGATCTTTTAGCAAATTCATCATCAAGCATAAATAAAGCATTATTATCATCCTTAATACGCTTAAGCTTTTCGATAATACTATCGAACATTGCTTCCTCTTCTACTTGCTCGTCCAAGAAGTATTTCAGAAATTGAATCGTAGCATGCTCTCTTTCATCCATTGCAATATCTGAAAGATGGTAGATCTTTTTTGTTACCATCTTTTCATGGTCGTAACCATGATTATATACATCAAGGATTGAAGTGAACTCATTTTTCGGTGTCTCATATCCTGTAATTGTTGCACCTTTTCCACGGTCATTAATGTACGTATAAAATTTCATTGCGTGAAAGCGCTCTTCTTCAGCTTGAACTAAGAAAAAGTTTGCAAATCCATCTAAGCTCTGATTAGAGCACCAAGCAGCCATCGCCATATAAGTGTGGGCTGACTCAAATTCAAAATTCATTTGTTCATTAAGAGCATTTAATAGCTTTTCACTCATCATAATTGAACATCCTCCTAGGTAGTAGTCCTTATTAGTATTCAACTGGACTAAATTAGTACTATTCCATTATAGCAGTAATATTTACCATTGTCTGAAAAAGTATCTTGGTAATTTTGTTTTTTAAGAGTTTATTAACAATTCTGCTTTATCCTTCTTGTATGTTCGATAAAGAAAATCACTTCCAATCGATTAGGAAGTGATGTCAATAATTGATACCGTCCCAGAAGTTTCTTGTGCGATGTATTCAAGAATTTCTTCTGCGTTGTCATATGTTACATTTTCTTCTTCGAATAAGAAAAGATTATTTGTCGCGTAATCATATGTTTCATTGTTACGGATAGGCGTGTCCTCAAAATATTGAAAATCTTCTCCATAATCATGCTTTGTAAGGATTGGATTTAAATATCCATAGGAATGTAATAGTTCTACGGCTTTCAATCTCTTACACGCATATGGAAATGTAAACCTAGCCATCATCAATTTTTCTTCTTTATCATCCTCAATTAATACATTAAAATCATGGTTTGGTTTTAAGTCTTTAGCAGTATAAGACAATTTATTTTGGAAATTTTTTACATCCTTTAAACCGACCATATGTAGTATTTCTAATGTTTCAATTTTTTTAGGATCTGCATATAACCAAATCTCATTATAAAAATCGTCTCGTAGAACAAATGTGTAAACTTGAATGTTCTTAATTTGTTGTCCTAACGATGTTTTTCTAGCAGTTGAAGTATAGTCTTTCCTGTTGTAAAATACAGAACGTCTTGTTGGGTAACTATTTTGCAAAACTTCTACATAAGGTGCTGTTTTTTGATGGAAAATTTCAATTTCACGAATGTCCGAAATAAACGGTAAAATACTACGGACATAGAGTACGGTTTGTTTATGATCTCGACTAAAATAGGCAAATCGATTCATTGTCACACTCCCCTTTATGTCATCCCTTTAATTCAAGATATGCTCTAAGAGGAGGATGGAGAACATTGAATCAACTATTTGTTAATCAAATCGTGTAGTTTTTATTCCATCAATGATTTCTTCAAGCTCAATTGTAAAATTTAATTGTAATGGACCAGGAAGTAATTCTTGTATTTGTTTAACATCTTCTAGTTTCTCTGCATCCTCAAGGCTACTGGGTTTCGGCTCTAATGAAATAAACCATTTCTTGAAAACATCCACAAATTCATAAAAATGTCGCTCAAATCGTTCAGCCCATTCTGCTCCTTCATCCCCTGACGTTTTTTGCATCATAGACCAATCATCTAGCGCAGTTTGTAATGCCGACTTGACTGATTCATTCATCGTTCTCTCTCCCTTATTGAATTGATTGAATAACTTCTAATGCTGCTCGTTCGCCAGATTGGACAGCACCTTCCATATAAAGTCTCCACTCTGTTGCTGTTTCTGAACCTGCCCAATGCAATGGACCAATTGGTTCCATCATAGCATGTTGAAATTGAGTGATCACACCTGGTGCCAAATGTGCACCGTAGCCTCCTCTTGACCAAGCGTCCTCTGTCCAGTCTTTTTCAAAATAATAAAGTGGCTTTCCTGCTTTTTCCCCAAATAAATATTCTAGGTCCATTAACACGAGCTTTTGTCTAATGCTCGGTGATTTACTCCCTAAATCTCGTGCATATTTACTGCAAATTAGAGCTGTTAAAATCCCTTCTTTTTGATTAGGGTGTGAGCTATCAAATGTTGTATGAACGTATCCTTGATCCATATAAGCATTACCATTTAATTTAGCCTTCCTCCAAAAAGGATTATCATAGACAACGATACATTTTATCACAGCCGATTGACCAACTCTTTGTGTAAACTGATCACGTATTGCTGGTAGCGCGGGATGATAGTTCAACCGACTAGCTAGAGGGATTGGCAAAGTAATAATCGCTCGTTTAGCTTTGAATGTTTGCCTTTGGGAATAGATGTATACCTCGTTTTTAGTCCATTCCACCTTCTCTGCTGGCGTGTCCAATAGTAAATCGGAAGTTAGTTTATTGGCTATTCTAGTAACGAGTTCTTGAGCCCCTTCTTTAATCCAGAAGTCTTCCCCTTTTAAAATTTCTTGAAAGCCACCTGCAGATTGAACATTCCATAAAATATCAAGGAGTGATACCTCAGTTAAATCGTTGCATAATGATTCTTCTAGTACCGTTCTGAAAAAGGATTTACCTACCTTGCTTTTCATTTCGTCTATTATGCCATTCATTGTAACTGAGTCATGTTTAATTGCATCTTTTCCGTTCCATGGTCGATCAGTTGGTACATGCTTATATAGCTTTTTCATCTTCTTCAGCATCGTATATAAATCATAAAGGGAATAGAAAGAAAAAGGTGGTGCGTTTCGTTTCGTCATCATTCTTTTACCCATGAAATCATATAGAGTGTTCCCTTTTTTATAAGTTGGGACAAGCGTTAATCCAAACTCATTAATGAGTGCTTGCATACGCTTTTGGTTCGGGTTAATCCATTGTGCTCCAAGGTCAATGCAGAAATTATGGTAGTTAACCGAATGGACTCTACCACCTACACGAGCTTGAGCTTCAAGTATTAGTACTCGGTACCCCTGCTTTTTTAAATAATATGCTGACGTTAATCCAGATAAACCAGCACCGATAATAATTGCATCATATGTAGTCACAACCACCCACCTACCTTTAAATTAATAGTAAGTGAATATATTGTTTCCGAGTATTAGCAACTTACTCTCTTTAAAATTATTATAAAAAGTGTATCTCCAATTAATATGTTTGGAGATACACTTTGTAGGTTTTATTATAATTCTGCAAACTCATTAACTAGTTCGCTAAAGATAGACAAGGCATTTTGTATCGGTTCTGGTGTAGTTAAGTCAACACCTGTCGCCTTTAACAGCTCAAGAGGATAATCAGAGCTTCCACTTTTCAGGAATGTTAAATAACGCTCAAGTGTATCACTATCACCTTCAAGAAGCTTATCAGCAATATGAATTGCTGAAGCATAGCCAGTTGCATATTTATAGACGTAGAACGGACGATAAAAATGCGGTATTCGAGACCAGCCAAATTTCACTTCATCATCAAATACGAGCTCATCACCATTAAACACTCTAAATAATTGCTCATAGATTGTGTTAAACACTTCAGCATTTAATGGCTCACCTTGCTCGGATTTTTCGTGTGTAATTTTTTCAAATTCAGAAAACATCACTTGTGTAAACATCGTTCCTTTAAAGCTATCAATAAAATGATTTAGGAGATGTTTTTTCATGTGCTTATCTTCTGTTTCTTTTAGCAAGTATCGAATAAGTAGAATTTCATTCACAGTTGAAGCTACCTCAGCAACAAAAATAGAATAGCCTGCACTTATCTGTGGCTGGTGTTTTGAACTTAAATAGGAATGCATCCCATGCCCACATTCATGAGTGAGAGTAAAGAGACTATCTAAATCATCTTGATGATTTAATAAGATAAAAGGATGGACTCCGTATAAGCCTAGGTTATAAGCACCTGACCGCTTTCCAGGTGTTTCCCTAACATCAAAATATCTTTTCTCCTTAAAGCTACGAAGTGTTGAAACATACTCTTCACCAAGAGGGGCTAGACTTTTTAACATCGTATCATAAGCATCGTCAAAAGAAATTTCTTGTTTTACATCTTTTACTAATGGAACAGCTATGTCATACGCTCGTAATTCATCTAATTGCAGAATATCTTTACGTAATTTCATATAACGATGCATCGGCTCAATATTTTCTTTTGTCGCCTTAATGAGATTGTCATATACTTCTTTTGGAACCATATCACCAAATAATGATTTTTCTAATGCAGTTGGATAATTTCTCATCTTTGCCATAAGTACATTATTCTTAATAGCAGCAGATAATGTTGATGCAATGGTATTTTGGAGCTGAACATATGGTTTGTAGTAGGCTTTATAGGCTTCTATACGAGTATCACGGTTATCGTCCTCGATTAACTTTGAATACATTCCTCTAGTAAGCTCTACCTTTTCTCCGTCCTTGTTTGTAACGTCGCCAAATTTAATATCAGCGTTATTTATCATACCGAATGTATTTCTTGGTGCCGAAAAGGCCTCCCCCATTTGTGAAAGTACTTCTTCTTTTTCCTTGCTTAGTACATGAGCTTTGTATCGATACAACTCATACAAATCGTCTTCAAAATACTTTAGACCTTGCACTTCTTCTATCCATGACTGTAACGTCTTTTCTTCAAGGCTAAGTAAAAATGGATTAAAAAAGGCTGTTGCTGCACTGAGCTTTTGACCAAGCTGACTTGCACGATCAAGTAATGCCTGTGACGCTGTGACACGTGTATCTAAATCAACCTGTAGCATAGCATACACGTATAGTTTTTTATAAACCATACCGAGTTCTTCGCCAAGAGATAAGTAAGAATACAAGTCATTAGCTCCGTGAATTGCTCCATCAAACTTTTTGACGTCGTCAATCATATTACCAACTTTTTTGAAATCCTCTTCCCAGCTCTGTAAATTAGGATAAATATCTTCTAAGTTCCACTTTTCATTCAAAGGTACTTCTTCTCGAGACTTATATGCAGTCATTAAATAACCCCTTTCTGTAGTAGATACCGTCTTATTAGGAGTACACAATAATAGAGAGCTTATATTCACAAAGGTTTGCTCGTTTATAGACATATATAAAAATGTGTATAGTCTCTATAAATATTGTATGACCAATTTTAGCATAATTATGAAGGATTGGATAAGACAAGTAATATTGATACTTACGTAACGGCGAATGCCTTAATTCACGATAATTAGGCAAACGTCCAACCATATCCCTTTACGATACATATGGTATTAATGTAACACAGCTTAGGAGGTGTTATTGAATGCATAACAGTTTTGCGTTAATCGTTGTGTTGTTCATCTTGTTAATTATCGTTGGTTCTGCATACGTTGCCTAATATGTAACGTCTGAAGGTTAACGAATTAAAGGGGTTGTGACATTAGGTCGATTTTTACCTGTTGGCACAACCCCTAAGTATTGCCCGAAGTCATGAGCACAACTTTATTGAGTGGTCTATTGTGACACATTTACATACACTTATTTCACTGTTGTTTCTATAAATGAACAGACTTCTTCAGGGTCATTAATATATTTTTCAGCGTAAATTTGACTAGTTTCAGGGTCAAATACAATTGCTTTAAATTTGTCCTCCTCATAACGGAGTTCAACTGCATCACCTAAGTCCTCAGGGGGACGTACAATATCAAATATTTCAACAGAAGATTGTCCATTTTTCACTTTCTCTACTTTGTTTGTAATTTCTTTTTTATCCATGAGACTCATCCTTTCGCCAGAAGTATTGATCATATCGTTTGAATAGTAGAAGATTTTCATTCAGTAAAAAGAAAGAGGCTGATTCAAAAGGTGGGTTACCTTTTGAGTCAGCCTCTAAATCTATTTATTACATTGCTTTATGATTTGATTCTTCATTTCGTTGTTTTTTCTTGAGGAAGAGTTCGCGTCGTTTCTTCATCGCTTTTGTTATATAACCACCTTGGAAACTCCGTGGTTCATAAGATGCAACGAACGCAGATGGTTCATACTGACTTATTAGCCTATAAAATTCTTTTTCTCTATCTCTTCTAGCTGTACAATATAACAGAAACCTTGTTGAATTCATACCATCTACTTCACTAGTGGAAACACTGAATCCAACCTCTCTCAGCTTGTTTGTAAGCTCGTCATTTCTAACTGGTATGTTTGCTTCTATTGTCACATAGCCAATTGCAAGCTTTTCTTCTAGCATTCCACCAAGGTAAACACCAATACCGAAGCCAAGCGCATAGGCAACCATACTCATATAATTAGTGAGGTCACTAAAAATCATTCCTAAAGCACCAACAAAGATGATACCTTCTAAAATTCCCATTGCAGCAGCTTGTGTCTTTAACCCTTTAACAACAAAAATTGTTCTAAGAGTTAGAATTGGGACATAAAAAAGCTGTGCTACAAAAATGATAATTACTTGCAACATACCCATCTTCCTTTCCGGTAATTCAATACCACGCGGTAAGTGTAACAGAAATTTCTCACTGAGAGAACAATCATTTTATAAAAATAAAATGATTCTACAAAAAATTATTTCATCATACCCCTTTAATCTCCTAATATGTATAAACTATACAATTTGTTCAAGAACTATTGGAGAAGTTACAAAAATAACTATAAGTTCGCTTAAAGTGTTATAAAGCATAAAGCAATTAATCACATCTAATACAAAACGAAACTGAGTGAGGAAGATTCCCACTCAGTTTTTCTTTGTTATTGTGTGATATGGAAACGCTTCAACAACTCTCCCCATTCGTCCTTCGGTAGTTGTCGCTTTCGTTAATGAATTAAGTATAGCTTCTTCAGTCGATTCTACTGTGGCTTGAAATAAGGAATTCATAGTAGTTGAATCATCCCTTACTTGTATCGAAGTTTCGTTAGCTGTTTTAGGGCAATGTGAGAACGATTGTGCTGTAGAAAAGGCAATCGCGATATCTCCACTACCATTACTAGCATGACTACCTGTTCTTCCTAAACCAATTGTTGTTCGCTTTGCAATACGTTTCAGTTGTCTGTCTGATACAGGCGCATCTGTAGCAACGATAATCATAATGGACCCGTTTAAGTATTGAGAGGTTCTTGTAATTTATCCTCCGTACGATTATATTGCCAGTAACGAAAATCTTCTCTTTTACCAAAGTTTGTTAAGACAAGTGTTGCTAAAGTGTAGGTTTCTTCGTATTCAGTTGTAATTATTCGTGATGATGTGCCAATACCACCTTTATATCCAAAACAGACCATACCAGTTCCTGCACCAACAGCCCCTTCTTCAACTGCATTGTTACTAGCTGCCTCTATTGCTTCTATTGCATGTTCAGGATTCACAGGAAATGACCGAATGGAATTTAAATAGCTGTCGTTACATTCTCCAACAACAATATTAATCGTACCAGTTGTATCACCAATTTCTTCATTTTTCTTTAACATATATTCAAGAGCCCCTTGTGTTGCAGCAGGTACGCCAAACGTATTTGTAAGTAGAATAGGAGCTTCAATGACGCCAAGTTCTTCAACTTGTACTAAACCAGTCGTTTTTCCGAAACCATTAATAACATAGTGAGCAGCAGGTACCTTATCTTGAAAAAGATTTCCTGAGTGTGGGAGAATCGCTGTTATACCTGAGCAAATCGCTTCGTTGTTCTCAAGATTTTTTTTAAGTGTCACTTGTCCAACTTTAATATTACTCACATCTGTTATACAGTTTTTCTTACCTGTTGGTAATTTTCCTATTGTAACTCCTAACTCTCTAAGCTTTACTCGTTTCACTTGAACACCTCATTTATCATAACTAAACGCTGTATGTAATGCTTCTTCTAGGATTTGCTTTAAAGGTCCAAATGCATAACTAACATCTAGACGTTCTGTCCATTTATGGAGATCCTTCCCAATTGGTCCGATATTAATGACCGGTATGTTGATTTCATTCATAACCTCAAGTGGAATCGTATATCCTTTCCCCCATAGTGGCATGTTTTCCTTAAGTGCATTAAAGGTATGGATTGGTTTTTGTAAACTTGTATAGCTAGAGTCTGAAACGCCAGGAAAAAAATGAATCGGCAGTATTTCCATGTGATACTGCTCCTTTGCAGTAGCGATTGCAGTTTGAACCATCCTCTTAATGACTGGTTCATTTGGGTTTGTCACAGCCGGGTAAAAAGGTGGTGCAAAAAACGGGATAATCATCGGCCATTTCTCTTGACATAAATGAGCAAGCTTATCAATCAGTTCAATTGTGAATTGACGGTCATCTTTATGAAGCTTATTTTGGTTAATGCTTTTGTAAACTTCTTCAATTTTTTCTAATCCGTATTTTGCTGTAACAAATGCTATAAGATCTTTACAACTATATGTATGTACTTGAAATTTTTTAGTTGAATTAATTTTCATGTGTTTGCTTCTTCGATGATTGTATGTCTCTTCAATTAAAGTGGCTGCCTTTTTTGAAACTTCGCATAATTGATCGTACAAATGATCAACTGGCTTATCCATTAAAAATAGATTAAACATAGTCACGGCATGATGGCTTACTACAGCTGAGTATTCCTTTTTTAAGCTTTCCTGAAGCATTGTCGTTGGTGGTGGAGTTGTCTCTCCTAAGAATTGTTCTGTAAAGTGGTGATTTAGCTCCATTTCACGTGTGATTTCAGCAACCATATAATTGGCATTTAACCCTGAAAACGGTTCGCCTACATGAGCTTCCTTCCCATAACAAAGGAATCCAGCATTTACTTTACCGATTGAACCAGTATAAAGATAATTACTGTCATCACCTGGGTATTGACTAAGTACAGGTTCAGAATTAAGACAAGCGGTTAATTGTAAGTTGTGTTTCTCTGCTAATGATTGAATGATAGGGACGGCTGTTCGCATCCCAACAGAGTTTGCTTCTTCATCACATACACTACAAAATAAGATATTGCCTTCAAATGGGTTATCAGGTTGACTTGCTTTTTCTATTATTGATAAATGAAGAGCTATTCCTGATTTCATATCAAGTGTACCCCTCCCAAATAACCATTCACTTCCTGATAATTCATTTGCTACGTTTTCAGGTAATGTTTCAGGATGTTCATAGAAGTAATCTGTCAATTGTTCTGCGTCAAATGCGATAGATTCAAATGGGCCATAATCTTTAACACCTACCACATCAAAATGACTTACTAATACGACGGTTCTCTTATTATTGCTAGATGTTTTCACTAAAGACGTAATCACCTGACGATTATCCTCTGTATGGTGAAGTTGTAAATAATCAGGGTTTTCCTGAAAGTAAGGTAATGAGTGTAGAAGTTCATATATATGTTCACTCATTCGATTCTCATCTAGTGAACTAGTAACACTTGGTATCCGTACAAGTGATTGTACTAGCTTTTTTAATTGCTCTTTCGACTGCCAGTTAAGCTCCATTCCCCTTTTCCCCCTTTAAGTAAGCTATTAATTAACCATTAACCATTAGCAATTAACTATTAGTCCCCCTTTTTTCATATCTAGATGAGGAATTTTATCTTCTAAATAAATTTCTGAAATTGGTTCGAATCCAAATGAACTATAAAACTCTTTTAAATAAGATTGTGCTTGAATTTTGATTACTTTTTCATCTAATTCTGTTTCTAAAAATTCGATAGCTCGTTCTAATAGTTCTCTTCCTAATCCGGAACCTCTAAACTCTTTTTTCACAATAATTCGTCCGATGGTTGCTTCTTTATAAATTATGTTGTGACGTAAAACTCGGGCATAGGCGATAATTTCCCCTTCATTTTCTTTAAAAAGATGATAAGCTGCTTGATCATAATCATCTAGTTCGTGATAGGGGCATTGCTGCTCTACGACAAAGATAGATACTCGTTCTTTCATAATAGCGTACAACTCTTTAGTTGTTAGTTCTTCAAATTTTATTAGCTTCCATTCCATCTTTATAGTTCTCCTTTTATATTGGGAATTTTTACTTTAATGAAAGTTGTATATTATGTTGGAAATGACACACGATATGGGTACACCATACAAAGGAGGTCTTTACAAATGGCTAACAACAATAGTTCAAACAAATTAGTAGTGCCTGGAGTGCAACAAGCGCTAGACCAAATGAAGTATGAGATTGCACAAGAGTTTGGTGTTCAACCAAACGCAGATGCAACTTCACGAGCAAATGGTTCAGTTGGTGGAGAGATTACAAAGCGTCTCGTTCAAATGGCTGAGCAACAAATGAGTGGCTCTCAACAGCAATAGTCAGCAACACCCACCTCAAACTAGCTAAATATAATGGATTATAGGAGCAGGTAACCCCTGCTTCTATACATAGTAAAAGGCTTTCTCATTAGTGTCTACTTTTTTATAGTAGTGATCATGAGAAAGCCTTATTTTTATTTTGGATAGAGACGATAATCAACAGTTGTTGGTGCTTTAATAACGATTAAACGAACTTCTTCATCATCTGTATCAAAAGAAACAAGCTCATCACTTTCAACTTCTAGGATGATGAAATCTTTATGATTATATTGTTGGTTGTTAATTTTACCATTCCCTCTTATGGCTAAAATGGCTAATGAGTAGCCTTTTTCAATAGGAAACTGAAGGTTTTTATTTGATTGTATTATTATGTCCCACATTTGAATATCTGCCACTAACTCCACTGGAGAATCTTGTCCTATCACTGTTTTCAGTGTCGTTCCATCCTTTTCTTTCAAAGGAAATCCTTCATGAGTATACTGATTATAAGTTGGTGGTCTTCTCACTGCTTCGTTAATATAAGGTTCAAACCAAATTTGAAATGCCTCCATGTCTGGGCCAACAAAGCCTTCTTCATGAGCAACACCTGATCCTGTTTGCATGACTTGTATTCCGCCAGGGCCAACTACACTTTTTGTTCCTAATGAGTCCCCATGTTCTGCCTTCCCATTAATAACATACGTAATTATTTCAAATGCCTCGTGAGGATGTCTAGGAATGTAACCTGCTTTTTCTGCTTGTGCCCATGACCAATAAAAGAGTGGTCCAACCCGTTTTACATGTGCACCGTCCCCTGGAAATCCTATTGGTTTTTGTTCAGTTATTTTCCCTCCGTCAAATTGTCCTACACCCTGTTTATCTGGTCCGTACACATTTATTTTCATGGATGTAAACCTCCTACTAATATATCTTGAATTCGAGATAATTTTATACTAAACAAAAAGGAAGATCAACTAGTAGGATTTGATTATTGCATAAATGACTGTTTAGCCCTAAACTAGGATTAGAATTTTATTTCGAGATGCGAAAATACTTAGTAATCGTACATATGAAAGAAGAATTGAGGGGAATACATTGGAGCAATCAAATAATAAAGAACATCTTTTGGGTGCTATGTTTGCTATTGGAGCATATATTACGTGGGGATTTTTGCCTCTCTTTTGGAAACTTCTTGACCATGTGCCAACAGAGGAGATATTAGCCCATCGCGTCATATGGTCATTTGTCTTTATGCTAATGATTATTGGTGTCTTAGGTAAATCGAAAACATTTGTCACCGAAGTGAAAGAGTTAATGAAACAAAGAAAAAAGCTAATTAGTATCATTTTAGCTTCGGTTTTAATTAGCATTAACTGGTTTCTATTTATTTGGTCCGTCAATAATGACCTAGTAATCCAAACAAGCTTAGGCTATTATATTAATCCGTTAGTAAGTGTACTCTTGGGAATCCTTATTTTGAAGGAAAAATTATCATTTTGGCAAACAGTTGCAGTTATTCTTGCAGCAATCGGTGTTTTTAATATGACATTTCAATTTGGAAGCTTTCCATGGGCTGCATTAGCATTAGCAGTTACTTTCGCTTTCTACGGTCTCTTTAAAAAAATGGCGAATGTTGGGGCGTTGACTGGACTTACAATTGAAACCTTTTTTATTACACCATTTGCATTAATTTTTATTGGGTATATTTGGAGAACAAGTGGCTCGTCATTTACTTTCGAAGCTCCGTTGAACATCTGGCTTCTTCTTGGTGCTGGTATTGCAACTGCAGTGCCTCTACTATTATTTGCAAGTGGGACTAGAAGAATTTCTTTATCGTTAATCGGCTTTTTTCAATACATTGCCCCTACGATCATGCTAGTGTTAGGAATTTTTCTATTCAATGAACCTTTCACAACGTCACATCTAGGTTCGTTCATATTCATTTGGTGTGCATTACTTATTTTTTCTTTAGGAAAAACTAAATTTTTTGTCCGTCTTGAACCTAAATTTTTTGTACGAAAAAAATCATTACAAGGTTAGATAGAAAAAGAGGCTGTGTAAAGGGAATTTCCCCTTATTTCAGCCTCTTCTTTATTTAAATCTTATTTCAAATGGAAAAAGCAAAGGACGTTTTTTGTAGAGAAGAAAGAATGGCCCCTTAAATAACCTTTTCTTTAATGGGACTTTGAATTTAACAGAGAAAAATATAGCTGAGAAAATTGATAAAACCCATGTCACTAACGGCTTTATAGTGTATAAATAAGCATAAACATATATTTTTAAATAGACGAGAAGTGACCAATAGAGATTCCAGCGATGTTTGAATCTAAGTATGTTCTTCCTGACTAAGTAGTACTCAAATATGAATGAAGCGCATAGCCAATTTATTAAATAAACAGTTTGTTGAGAAATCGAGTTTGGTAATTTAGTTAAAAATAATAACACTAATGAAGGAGTAACATAAAAAATATGTACAGCTCTTAAAAGCCTCCATTTGAAGCATACGTGTGTAAACTCCCAAACTAAATGCCTTTTACAGAGGTAATAATAAAATGAATTTAAGAAACTTATAAAAAACATTCCTTTGTAGTACTTTGGAAACATTCTCCAGGATTTGAACTTGATATGCATTAGTGTAAGTAGTAGTACGATGATTAGTTGCTGCCTCTTCTTACTCACATTGATTAACTCCTATAACTGTGTTTGAAATTATCTTGCCCTTCTATTCACATTATTATAGGTTTAATTTCCAATTAGTTGGTAATCGGATTTAGCCTCTAGCGTACAAACAGTCATACTATTAATAAATGTACTCGTATTATCGACGTGTAAAATATATATTGTTTCCCCGTCTTTTTCATAAATATCATTCACTTCATGACCATCATTTGTTGTAATAACAGCTTTTCCAATTACAGAAAATCCAATGTCTTTGAGTGCTTCCATTGGTTGCTGATACTCTTTTGTGCGGTCTACTTCAAGTACTCTTATTTTCATACTTTGTTACCTCCAGAATTAGTTTTTTGTTAAATATACTATATTTAGATTGGAAAATGTTGATATTTCTGAATTATTAGTTGTAACATCCAATAATTTTTTGATCAATTATTGGATGTTCTTTGTATAAAAAAAGACCTGTCAAATTGGTTCGTTTAACAGGTCCTAAGAAAAAGTCATAATTAAATTTTAAATTTATTAACTTCAGTTTGTAACTCTTCTGCCATTCGAGCTAACATTTCAGAAGACGCAGTGATTTCTTCCATTGTTGCTGTTTGTTCCTCGGAAGAAGCGGCAACTTCTTCCGTACCACTTGCAACATTTTGTGATAAGTTCATAATTTGCTCGGAGCTAGAAACGATCTTTCTAGTACCTTCACCAATTTCAGTAGCAGAGTGAGTCACTTCACTTATTTGGCTATTTACATCTTCAATAGCGGTAATGATTTTGTTGAAGGATTCTGAAGCTTCAATTACAACTTGTTGTCCGTCTCCAACTGCTTCTGTATTTTCTTTCATTGCCAAAATAGTATTATAAATCTCTTTATTAATTTGTTCGATCAAATCAGCAATTTCTGATGCTGATTTACTTGATTGTGCAGCGAGCTTTCTAATTTCATCAGCTACGACAGCAAAGCTTTTCCCTTGCTCACCAGCTCTTGCAGCCTCTATTGCCGCATTCAGTGCTAAAAGATTCGTTTGCTCACTTATATCATAAATTGTTGAAATAATCCCTTTAATCGATTCTGAACGCTCCCCTAAATGATTGACCATTTTATGAGCTAATCCTGACTTTTCTGTAATATCGCCCATTTCAGTAATAACATTCTTTAAGTATGTTTCACCTTCTTCAGCATAAGTGGTAGCACTTTTTGATTTCTGGTTTACTTCATGTACATGGTTAATAATTGAATTAATTTGTTCACTCATACTGTTAATTGAATCTGTTGAGTCTGATGCAGATTCAAGCTGTTGCTCAGATGAGTGGGCAATTTCTGTTGAGCTAATGGCAATTTGTTCTGAAGCTCTTGCACTTTCATTCGCATTTGCTGTTAACTGTTCAGAAGACGCAGCTACCTGTTCAGAAACGTCTTGCATTTTATGAAGCATTCGTTTAATCGATGCAATCATTTCGTTATATATCTTAGATAATTGACCAACCTCGTCAGTAGAAGAAACATTTACACTCATTCGTAAATCACCAGTTTCAGCTACCTTCATTGCCTTTACTAATTCCTTCATTGGGTTAGTTATTTTATTTACAATAAAGAACCCGATAATAATTGCGGCAAGTGAGAAAATGAAACTAAGGATAAACATATTTTTCTTTACTGGTTCGATTGGTTTATACAAATCATCTAACGGTAATGTTATCGCAAAAATCCAACCATTATTTAATTCTTCGTATGAAGCTACCCGCATCTCCCCATCCCACGGGTATTCATAGTAACCAGTTTTTGTCGATAATATTTCTTTTGCCCAATCAAACTCAGACGTATCAAAATTAACTAAATCTGGATTTAGATGAAATTGAGCGATCCCCTTTTCGTCAATTACATAGCCATAACCACTTAATCCAGATGGCTGATAAAAATTTTGGTGAACATCTTGGATGATTTCATTAAGTTCCTCTCTTTTTTCAGTACTAATTGTTGAGTCTCCATCTAATACTTGATTAAGTTCATTTGCCTTTAGTGTTGTAATGTATTCTAAATCTTGAACGGCAATTGAGTATAAAGCACTAGATGATGTTTGGTAATTGAAAAAACCAGCGAGCATTAACGGAATTAACGTAATAAGTAGTACTGTGGTAAGTAATTTAAACCTAATCGATGATTTTAATTTTTGTAACAATATTCATCCCCCCATAGTCCTTATAAACTTTAATTATAGCTAAATAATGGAATATAGTCAAAAAATTATAAAAATTCTAGGTTCATGTAATGACGATATAAAAATATTATGTAATTCTAACTTTTGTCATGTATCCGTCCTAATAAAAAGCCAATAAGGATACACAAATCCCTCATTGACTTAATTGAAATATACTACTTACTGGAATAATATTCAAAATATTCTATCTGTAATATTTTCCACCCTATGCCTACCAATATTAATTAGGTGATGAACGATCTTACTTTTGATACACTAGAGAAAAATAAATGTGGGTGATATGATGCTTTTAACCGTTCTTAGTTACATAACTTGTCTATTTTGGATTGTTATTTTAATAGATTCAGCTATTGGTATGAGAAAACTTCCGAAATTAGAAAATATAAAAGAAAATAAACAGCTGTTGAATAATGGTCCTCTCTTATCGGTTATTGTTGCTGCGAGAAATGAAGCTGGTGCTATTGAGGAAAGCTTACGTTCTCAATTCCGGCAGACGTATCAAAATATCGAATGGATTGTTGTGAATGATCGATCTACGGACGAAACAGGAGCCATCATTGACCGATTATCTAGTGAAGAACCTAGAATGACACCTCTTCACATCACGTCTCTAGATAAAGGATGGTTAGGAAAAAATCATGCACTATATCACGGCTACCAGGCTTCTAAAGGTGACTATTTACTGTTTACTGATGGAGATGTAATGTATGAAAAAGATACAATTGAAAAATCAATTACGTACACGGTGGAAAATCAAATAGACCATCTCACACTCTCCCCTAACATGAATGTGGAGCGATTTTGGACAAAGGCATTTATTACGTTCTTTTTATTTGGATTTTCTTATTTTAAAAGACCTTGGAAAGCAAATGATGACAAAAATAAAGCAGCGATTGGAATTGGGGCATTTAATTTAGTAACGAGAGAAATGTATGAGCTTATCGGTACACATGAGAAGATTCGTGAACGCCCAGACGATGATTTAATGCTAGGTGTTCAAATTAAGAAGAGTGGTGGAAAACAGCGACTTGTTACTGCCTTATCCCATTTACAAGTGGAGTGGTATCCATCATTAAAAGAAGCATTGATTGGATTAGAGAAGAATACATTTGCTGGACTTTATTATCGCTATTCAATGGTCCTTTTTGCAATAGGTGGAGTGTTTCTCTCGCAGGTATGGCCATTCATTGCGCTATTTGTTACGGATGGTTTGACAAGATTTTTATATAGTATTTGCATCGTCCTTCTCTTTCTTGTTTACAGTCAAACAGTGAATTTAATGTCTGATAATGCCCTTCGCTACTTCTTTGTCTTTCCTATTACTGCATTGTTGTTTATTTATTCAATTATTAGAGCGACTACACTTACCGCAAAACGTGGTGGTATTGTATGGAGAGGTACATTCTATTCTTTAAAAGAGTTAAGGAATTAAAAGGTTGGTCCAAGTCTGATTGGGCCAGCCTTTTAATTTGAAACTGGGAGTTAAAGTTAGTTAGGGGTGTATTAGGTAGAGAGCTTAATTCTTATTTCCATCTATTAAATTACCAGTAACCCCCTGTTACAGTATTGTATTAATAGAGGTAAGATTTAGTAGAAGGAAGATTTATCACTCTATTAGTTTAGGAGGAACTAGTATGAAACGTAATCTTTTTATGGTCTTCATTGTTATGTTACTGGCCTTCTTACCAGTTGTGACAATTGAGTCTGAAGCACGGGGTCCCGCTTGGAAACAAACAGATGATAGTACTGTAGATGATTCTACGAAGAGCAATGGACCAGGGAATGCCGGGAATAATAGTCGGCATAATCGTACTGAAGAAGTAGTTGAAATTGAAACACCACAAGAAGAACCTGTACAAGAAACTGAGACAGAAGAAGTTATAGAAATACCTGAAGAGAAGTTTGAAGAACCAATTGTATTAGACGAACCCGCTCAAAATGATGAACAACTTGTTACATATATAGTTCAGTCTGGTGACACCCTTTGGTTAATTGCTAACAGATTCGGTGTATCTGTTCAACAAATTAAAGATACTAATCAGTTAACAAGTGATGTGATTTTTGTTGGACAGGTACTTATTATTCCTGTTTACTCACCTATTATTGACGAACCAAAGGAAGAGAATCAAATTGATGACTTCCTTGTACTAGGGTATTATACGAAATATTGGACAAATGATTTAACGTCTTATCAGTCACTAGGAAACTATCATTCTTCTATTAATTCAATTGCTGTTACAACCTATCAAGTGAATGAGCTTGGTTCAATTGAAGTAATTGATGCACCAGAAGCACGTGAATTAGCAAAACAACACAATATTAAAACGTATGCAACGATTCAAAATCACTTTCAACCAGAACTTACGCACACTATCTTATCAAATGCTGAACTTCGTCAGAAAACCATTGAAAACATCTATCATGTTGTGACTGAAAAAGGCTACGATGGGGTCAATATTGATTTTGAAAACATGTACGCTTCCGATCGTGCACTATTTAATCAATTTATTAAAGAGGCGTCAGAATTCTTTCAACCTAGAGGCTATGATTTTATCGTATCTGTAACAGCAAAGACTGCAGATCATCCTACGTGGGCTTGGAGTGGTACATTTGACTATGAATTTTTAGGTCAATATGCAAAATTACAGCTAATGTCATATGACAATGCTGGAATCTGGTCACTACCAGGAGCAACTTCTGGAGTAGATTGGGTTGAAAATGTATTGAAATATGCTACTTCAATCGTCCCTTCAGAACAATTACTTATTGGCTTACCTGCCTATGGATATGAATGGTATAGCTCAACGGGTGAAGGAATTAGGGCTCTTTCACTTAAACAAATTGATACGATTCTAGCATCATCAAATGCAACAGTACAATTTGACACAAAAACTCAATCCCCTTATTTCTATTACATGGATGAAGCGAGCAAAGAGCGTGTAGTTTGGTTTGAAAATGAATCAAGTATCTCCGCAAAAATGGAGCTTGTTCAAAAATATAACCTAGGCGGCATCTCAATGTGGCGCATGGGACTTGAAAATGACATGTTTTGGAATACTGTAGATTCATTTTTGAAATAAGAAAAAGGCTTACTCTCCCCTACTTAATTTTGGGAAGATAAGCCTTTTTCGCGTTGTGCCATTTATAAGTTGAGATTGAAAGCATATTCATAGATGGGCAATGGCTTCGCACACTACTCGTTCAACGCCAAGAAACCCACTAGTCAATGAACTTTATACATGTAGTGGCTTCGCCCATTGCTTCCAACAAAATCCGCAAAGCGGATTTTGTTTTTAACGTGCTTTAATAAACATTTGAACCCATGCTCCATTATAGAAGCCAACACCGATTGTATCAAACTGTCCGCTTAAAATATTTTGACGATGACCTGGAGAGTTCATCCATGCATTCATTACCTCTTGAGGTGTTTTTTGACCTTTAGCGATATTCTCACCTGCTGCTGTGTAGCTAATGCCAAATGTACGTAGCATATCAAATGGCGAACCATAGTTTGGACTGTTATGAGAGAAGTAATTTGAATTAATCATATCTTCCGCTTTTCTATGCGCGACATTTTTTACATCTGCACGATGAGTAAGTGGAGACAATCCATTTCTTGCACGTTGTTGGTTTACTAATTCCACAACTTGGTCTTCAAATGCACTATGATGTGCTGAATCGGGCTTTAAACGAATAACTGAACCTACTTGCATGTTTGTCGGTACAACATCTGGGTTTAATCTCATTAATTCACGATAATCAAGTCCATAACGCTTAGCGATAAACCAAAATGAATCACCAGGAGATACCTTGTAATGTGAAAACGGTGGCTCTTGGAAAAATTTAATTTCTGCTTGCGAAAACATCGGAAAAGCAACGAACAATGCCAAAGTTAAAACCATGATTTTTCTTACCAATTTTATCCCTCCAAATTTATGTAGTGCATGTATACTTTTCTAGCTTTCGTCACTTTGAGAATAATATGTAAAATTTTTTGAAGTGCTCATTAGTTTGAGTACTTTAATCACATTTACATAATTAGTTATAGGAATGTAAAAAGTAGTAATGGAAAAATTATTTTTTGGGAGGAATAAAGATGGCTAAAGAAAAAAAGCAAACAGAAGAAATCGCAGATAAAACGTATGAACCTGCTTACTATCAAAGCAATGATGAAATCGAACAAGGTTTAGCAACGACGCATGAGCAAGTGAGCGATGCTTACATGGAAGGAACAGTTGATGGAGAAATAGACGATCTTGATTCAAAGGATAAACAAATCCCACGTCAAGAATAGGATTTGTACTAAATATTAACCATTTCTGTCCATTACTTAGGGGGGATCCCAAAAGATAAAACTATCTTTTGGGATCCCCCTCTTCTTTTTTAATAGTAAAGGATATTTTCTACATATACTTTTTACACAAACATTGTTACTTCGACTGGTGTTATGTTAGAATATTTTACAGTTAAAACCTTACTAGATTAGTAGTTTTAACCACTAAAGAGGTAGATATAAAATGTTAAGGGGAGAGTGTTATTTAAATGAAAATCACACGTTTAGGTCATGCAATGTTCACTTTAGAAACAAAGAAAGGGTTTACGATGTTATTTGACCCGTTTATTGGGATGAACTCAGTTTACAAAGAGCTTGATTTCTCAACAATTAATGCGGTTGTATTAACGCATGGTCACTTTGACCACACAGAAGGAATGGGCAAAGTGAAAGAAGCTAATGCAAGCATTCCTGTTATTGCTCAATATGAGCTTGCATTACAATTCATGGGCGAAGGTTTTGGACAAGTCATTCCAATGAACTTCGGTGGAACAGTGGCTCTTGGGGACGTTTCAATTACTATGGTATACGCACAGCATACGAGTAGCTATAAAGAAACTCAAGGTGTACCTGTTTATGCTGGTGTTGCATGCGGTTACATTATTGAATGCGCTGATGAGCCAACGATTTATGTTTCTGGAGATACTGGATTAACAAAAGAGATGGAAGTTATTCAGGATTGCTATAAACCTGAAATCGCTTTACTATCTGTAGGTGATTTCTTAACTATGGGAGTTCGTGAATCAGACTATGCAGTTAGAAACTTACTAAACGTAAAGAAAGTTGTGCCATTACATACATTCCCTACTAGAGAAAACAGTGAAAGCAAGGAAGTATATGATGCATTAAAGCAAAACTTCCCAATCATTGATGCAATGACCAGCCAAGGTGTTGAGTTAAAAGAGCGATTAAGTGATCATTCAACTGAGGTTGTTCTTGTAGACTTCAACGAAACTGTTGACTTAGGGTAAGTAGTAAAATAGTATGAAGAGAATTTTCTTATAAGCAATATGCGCGCCACTACTATGTTAGTCTACCAGCAAGCCAGTTTCTTGTTGGTAGACGTAGTGAGCCGTTGCCCATATTTTGTTATGAACTTATCCACTTAGTTAATTCACCCCACTGCTTCTTAGCATCCTCATACCCTAGTTCATAAAGATCTATCAATTTTTTTTGATTACGTTCAATTGGACTGACTGGTAATTCAATACTAGGTTGAATGATGAATGTGCTCCCCTGTTCCTCTTCCTTTTTAAGAAAACTTAATGTTTCATTGTATACCTCATGTCTAGTTTGCAGTAAACCTGAGATTGTTGGATAGGAACGGTAAAAAAAGTTTGCTAGTGAAGCTAGTTTAGTAGGCTTCCTTTGAAAATCTTCCGCTTTCGTCATGATAACGACATTTTTGTTAAAGCCTTCCATTTGCGATTTCCTTATTGGTATCGGATCAATTAATCCCCCATCAAGAAGCACTTTCCCATCATAATGCACAGGTGGCGCGATAAAAGGTAACGAACTTGACGCTCTTATGATTTG
The DNA here is from genome assembly GCF_002335805.1 of Bacillus sp. FJAT-45350. Classification (NCBI taxonomy): domain Bacteria; kingdom Bacillati; phylum Bacillota; class Bacilli; order Caryophanales; family Bacillaceae; genus Bacillus; species Bacillus sp. FJAT-45350. Next base: position 1,586,028 of record NZ_NISU01000001.1, read on the forward strand.
TAACATATTATCTCCATGCTCGTTCTTTTCAAAATATGTAGCTTCTCCTGTGTAACAATCCGTTGTTCCTACACTAAAGCGTTCTTTTCCATTTAAGAACGTATCAAAATCAAAAGGGACTACTTTATTCGGAATTTCATCAAATAAAAAATCCATACCAAATAGCTGTCTTTTCGTAAAAAGATTTCTGTAGGACAAATACCGTGGGTCATGAACAAGCCCAGTGTTCACCTTTTTATTCCGACCTTTTTGACGTGATAAGTATGTAGCTGCCATACAAGCTCCAGCTGAAACCCCAACTACATAAGGAAAAAATAATTCCTGCTCTAAAAAATACTCAAGGACACCTGCTGTATATAGTCCACGCATGCCTCCCCCTTCTAAAACTAACCCTACGTTCTCCATTTTGTTATCCTCGAACTTTCTTTTTATAAAAAGATAGTATCATGATTTAATTATCAACTGCAATTGAACTGAATTTATAGGTTATAGTCGGGGAAAATAAGCAAGAGTTCTGATGAAAGGAGGACTTCGTATGAGTAAAAACAAAACTGAGGATACTGGTCATCGCGGTGAAAGCTATGAAGTTTACAGTGTAGATGCGAACAAAACCCAATTTGAAGCTTCCTATGAGTTTGCTAGTGGAAATCGAACGGCAAATTCTAAGTCGAAGGTGAATGATGGGGAGAAGTAAGTGAATTTTTAGCTCAAATATAGCCTGAGTTTACTCAAAGTAGATCAATGGCTTCGCACACTACGCGACCAATAAAAAGAACACCACTTTTTATTGGTCTTAAAGAAAGGTAGTGGCTACGCTCATTGCTACAAGTACGTTACAAAAGGTGAAAACAGACCTTTTGTAACGTACTCTTAAAACAACAACTCATAAACTTCATTTAATTCTTTCACCCGTTTTTCGTCTTGTTCTTGTTGGGCGTGGTGTAATTCGATTGATACGACTTTATTTAGATAGTGCATTTCAATGTCGTTTAAGTCTTTTATAAAGTCTTCTTCATTTTGATAAGATTTTTGCTCTAATTTTTTATAAATTTGATTTCCTAGTTCTTGGTCGTCATCTGTATAATTGGAAAGAGATTCTCGCAAATAGCCTAGTGTATTATCCATCTTTATGTCATCCTTTCATGTATCTATTCATATATAGGATGCTTAAAAAGAAAGATTAAATACGGACTGCCGTACCATAGGCGACAATTTCTGATGCCCCACTCATGACAGTTGAGGTTTGTAATCGGAATGCAACGATAGCATTTGCTCCTTTTTCTTCTGCATCCTTAACCATTCGACTTACAGCCACTTGGCGTGCTTCGTCTAACATTGCACCATATTCTTTAATTTCTCCACCTACGATCCCTTTTAATGAAGCCATAATGTCGTTACCGATATGCTTTGCTCGAATCGTACTTCCTTTTACATACCCATATACTTCTTTAATTTCTTTATTTACGATTTGTTCAGTAGTCACGATTAACATAATCATCTTCCTCCTTTTTCTCTTTTCTTCTTTCGACTATAAAGACAACTAGTAACAACACGAGTGCCAGAAGATAAATACAGGCAAATAAGACGACTTTTGACGGTTGAATAAAAATAGAAATAATCGCACCTAGTTGAAAGATAACCGAGATGAGCAGTAAAAAATACTTTAGAAATTTATTCATTTTGTCGTCCCTTCTTCTCAGGAATTAATACTGTAGCGAGTGTTCTTTTTCTCCGATTAGTGGCTGGTTCGTTCTTAATATATTTTTGTAGAACAGTACCTACTTCTTGTTGAAATGCTAGCAGCTCCTCGTCATTTAAATACAAATCGACTTGAGTATAACCAAATCCATCCTTCTCCATCTGGATTTCTTCGCTTTCCAAGTATGCTTCAGTAGATGAGATTAGATTCGTCATGTAAGTAATGAAGAATTGTAGGTGGTCTTCTTTATCTACAGAGTTAAGCTCTTCAGCAGATAAATGCGTCTTTTTTGGATGCAATGAATAGGTTCTTTCATAAGCACCTCGCACTTTTTTTTCATCAACAATTATAATAATGTCATTGTCTTTTAATGTGTTTAGATGACGATATAATGTAGCTTGCGGAATATCAGGCAACCATTCCATTAGTTCCTGAACAGTCAAATTTCGTTTTACTAGTGCTTGGATGATACTCATTCTTACTGGGTGTAATAGTAAGTCTGCGATTTTTTTCATTTTAAGTACTCCCTTACAACAAACCGTTATCATTATTGATAATGATAACGGTTTGACGGATGAATTGTCAATAGCGTTGACCTTGCCCCGCTGTCCTCAAACCATTTAAAATGACCCAGACAAACTAGTCTGAGCCATGAATTACTTTATTCTTCTTCTACTCTCGTCAATGAAAGCAAGTATTCAATTAACGCGTCCTGTTCTTCCTGAGTAAAGCCTGTGGTCTCATCAACCCAATATTCATGCCCTATTCCTTGAACGTGCACTTCCTTTAAGTGAGGTGCTTGTTCATTTGCTGCGATAACTTTTTGTCTAAGATCTTTGTCTAGTAATGCTCGCAAGCTATTGTATGGGTCAGGATTAATTGCCTTGTCTAACGTATTTGGAATACCTAGATCAGTTTCGATATTTGGTCCAACAGCGACTCCCCCATCATGTAAATAAGGCGCTGACCAAGCTAAACCAATTAAACCCTTTGTTTTATAGCCACCAGCTTTATCGGGGTCTTGTGCAAAAATAAGTTGTTTTTGTTCTTCGTCTATATGATCTGTCGGTATTCGTATTACCTTTGCGCCTTCTCTAATTGGAACAGTTGTATCAAAGGAATAGATATACGGTTCCTCTAGAAGTTTAGGCAAATCTTGAAATGCCTCTGCTCTTGAAGGCTCTGTTTTTATGTCCTTTTGTGATATTACCTGATGGTTTGTATAGCCTGCACCGGCGTGGCAGCTTATACACCCTGCTCGATTATAAACCTCGCGTCCAGCAGCCCTTGTCTCTTCATCAATTTCATATGTCGGTGGTACAAGGGAATTTTGATAGGCTGACATTGCATTAATTTGTTCAGCAAAGCGAAAGCCTGGTGAATTAATAACTGTCCCGTTTGGTGAAAACATTGACACTTTTGGGAAGGTTGGGGGCTTCACCATTTCATTCACACCTGGCACGTCAGGATTATCATCAATCATAGACATAAAATGAGAAGCGCCAACACCTTCCTGTGGCTTATAACGATAGTTTTCGTTTGCTGCATTTTGGAGAATCGTACCAATAAAAAGCTCCTTATCAATATCAAACAATTCATCACTTTGCTCTGCTTGTGCTAAAATATCTGAGTTTTGAGCATGAACATTATTATTAAGAACGCTTAAACCATTAAATGGTCCTATTCCAGCAAATCCATTCCAGCCATACGGATGGTCCCCTAGTGTAAAAGAATCAGGAATTTGTGCTGGGTTATTGACTAGGTCCATTGTAGAGTCAAAATTTCCTGCTGGCCATTTTATAAGCATTTCATCGACAGCAGCTTCTAGCATTTCTGGGTCAGGTAGCTTTACCTCTTCCCCGTTTGAAGCTATCATTGTTTTAGAGTTCTCCGTAATGTATTCCTTCAGCTTATCCATATCAACATCTGTATTTGTAAAATATGCAGCTGAATTCGATGCCATTGCTAGCAATAAACCACCGTTAAAATTCAGATTTGGGGCGCCTTCAATAACACGCCCAGTATCTCTATCAACTGTTGCATGACAAGCTGCACAAGTTACTCCGGCTTTTAAACGTCCTTCTGAAAATTTTACTGGCATCCCCAGTGGAGTTAAAGCTCCTTTAGGAACATCTAATCCAGTATCGACTTTCTCCCCTTTTTTGTATGTCCGGTCACCTATTGTAATATCTTCTGCTAATTCAACGCGAAGATTATCTGTATGTCCACCTCTAAGCTCTAGAATTGCTTTAGCGACATTTGTAATCGTAATTGGCCCATCTAAGATTCCGAGAATATCTGTTAGAAACTCTTCATTTTCAAACGTTTCTTTATAAAAAACATCTCTTCCAAGATCGATAAATGCTTCATCGACCATCACTGCCCCGTTTTCTGGAGAAAGGGCATGCATTCCTAGTGCACCTAGTCCATTTGAGGTTAGCTCTTCTTCACGTATTGTCTCACCCCAAAGGTCATAGCTCGTCCCTACCCCTATTGGACTTGTTTCATTATTTATGACATCTACCCTACGAGGCATGGTGGTTATTTCAGGCTCCACAATAAAAACACCAATGACCGTCACTCCGATAAAACCAATTATGATCCAAAATAAAGCCCACTTTTTCATACGCTCCTCCTCATATACTAAAAGTTACCTTTACTACTTTTTCCAAAGGAAGGTAATGTATGTAGTGGGCATAATGGTAATGTATTCCATTGTTAATGGATGTTCTTTACTCTTCCAACTTGTCCATCTTGCAAACGTACTTTTATCCCATGAGGGTGATTTGGTGAATTCGTGAGGATGTCTTTCACAATTCCTCGCGTTGTTGCTCCAGTACGTTGGTCTTTTTTTAAGACGATATCAACCGCTATTCCAGGTTGGATATTCTTTCGTTGTTGTCCATTCACTCTATTTCCTCCTCTTATTATCTGTTATCGTGTTCGTGTTCGTTTGTGCTTCCTAGTATTTTTAGAAGATAAATGTGGCTTTTCTTTTTTTGAATCAGTTTGTCGGTTCCCTCGTCTTGGACGATATTTATCACTTTTTTCTGTACTATTCTTTTCTGAATAAGGAGCTTTTGAAGTTGTAATCTCCTTTATTTTTAATTTTTGTTTAATTCCTGCTTCGATCATTTGTAAGCTTTGCCGATCCTTTGAAGCGACTAAAGTTAGTGCTACCCCTTCATCTCCCGCTCTTCCAGTTCTTCCTATTCGGTGGATATAGCTTTCAACATCTTGGGGGATATCGTAATTAAAAACATGGGTAACTCCTTCAACATCTAGTCCTCGTGCTGCTACATCAGTTGCAACGAGTAAATTAATTTGCCCTTCACGAAAACGCTTCATCACTTCTTCACGCTTTGCTTGTGATAGATCTCCATGAAGTTCTTCTGAATTATAACCATGAACTTGAAGTGCTTCTTGTAATGTTTTGGCTCTTCTTTTCGTTCGACAGAAAATCATTGCGAGCTTCGGTTTGTATTCATCGAGTAATTTACGTAATGTTGATTGTTTCGTACGGTCCGTTGTCTCTACGACAAGCTGATGAATTTCATCTAATGTAATGTTTGTTTTTTGTATCGATACTTGTTCTGGATAATACATATAATTTCGTGCAAGCTCCCGTACTTCAGTTGGCATTGTCGCTGAGAATAGCATCGTTTGTCGGCTTTTAGATGTTTGGTTAATAATCTCCTCCACTTCATTACTAAAGCCAAAGTGAAGCATTAAATCAGCTTCATCAAGAACAAGCATAGTCACATTATCTAAATGAATTGTCCCTCTTCGCATATGATCTAACAAACGACCAGGTGTACTAACAATGATTTGTGTTTTTCGATTAAGCATGCTGATTTGATGAATGACATCCTGGCCTCCATATACAGCTAAGGCATGTACATCTTCAAACTCTGCAAGCAACTTATTCACTTCAGTTGTTATTTGTAACGCTAACTCTCTCGTTGGAGAAACAATCAGTGCCTGTACTTCAGAGCTGGCTGGATCGATTCTTTCTAATATCGGTAAAAGGAAGGCGAGAGTTTTCCCTGTTCCTGTTTGAGCCTGAGCAATTACATCTTTTCCTTCTAACAATAATGGAATAGCTTTTTCTTGTATTGGTGTCGGTTCAGTAATGTCCAATGCTTCTAATGTTTTCACGGTTTCGGTTCGAATTCCAAGGTCTATAAATCTTGGCAAATTAGACACCCCTTTCTTTTTCATCGAATAAATATAAGTAAAAAGTAACTAGGCAAACGAGGTTGTTCAATTTTAAAAACAACATTATGTAACAAGGAGATAATCATATGAAAATTCTACCTTATTTTAATAAAAAGCTCGCTTTATCCTTACTTGATATTTGTAATTTAACCTATAAGCAATATAAACATGATGGGTACTTCCATGTACCAGATGGATTCCGTTTAGTTCAAACGTTCAAAGGTGTACCCAATGGTCATCCTGAATGGTTTGGTTTTATCTTAGAATCGAATGATGCAGTTATTACTGCTTTTAGGGGGACACAATCTGACACAGATTGGATTGCAGATTGTGAAGTTTTTCAAAATCCTTATCCTTATACAAACGACGGTGGGCATGTCCACCATGGATTCCTCTCGATTTATGATTCATGTAGAGACGTTATTATGAGAACGTACGAAACCTTATCTAAAGAGAAAAACCTCTATATAACTGGGCACAGTTTAGGGGCTGCGATAGCTACATTACACGCACTTGATGTTTCTGCTAATTCACCTTTTAAGGAAACTATTATGTATAACTATGGCAGTCCTCGTGTTGGAAATAAACAGTTTAGTGAAAAATATAACTCATTTGTTCCCTTTAGTATTCGTTATGTTAACACAGAAGACATTGTACCCATGGTACCACCTAGACAAATTTACTGTCCATTTACAAGAAAGGTTTGGGACTATAAACATGTTAATGAGTCAATCGATTTTACGATACAAACAGGGTCAATAAGGAAAAATCATTATCCAAAGTCATACCGTACAGGGATTGAAAGTCTGTCGTAAAAGGGAACAAACGCCTACCCCTCTCCATATGATATAAGAAACGAGTAGAGAGGATATCAAGAATGAATTATTATCAATTACCTATACCAGTTGAAAGTAAAATTATCACAGCACCTCAACTTTCAATTACGTATCCACAAATTAGTTGGCCAATTAATTTTCACATTCAGCATAAACTTAATAGTGAAATTGTACATGAGGTTGAACAATTATTTCAGCTAGTGAATCAGCAAGGATATTTTGAAATCGGGAAAACAAATTTGGTAGGTGGCTATGAAATTAAAAATAACCAAAGAGGTATTCTTAGTTTAACGTTAAGCAATTCTGCAATGAAATATACAATGGCACACCCTGTTGAACACCTCACATCAATGACATCAGGTCTAAGAACGGGAAAAATCTATTCTTTAGGAGAGTTATTTAAACCTAACAGTCATTATGAAGCTGAAATTTCTCGGATAGTAAAAAAACAGATTGAGGATAGAAATCTCCCATTATATGAAGAGTTTCAAGGAATTAAACCGAACCAAGAATTTTATCTTGCTGATAAGACATTAGTCATTTATTTTCAACGATATGAAATAGGCCCTCGTCCAATGGGCTTTCCTATCTTTCCAATTCCGCTGTACGAATTAGATTCTATCATCGATTTTGATGGACCCCTAGGTATTCTCTATTCTGATATTTAACAGTATTTACAATGAACGAAATAGCAATTTAAGAGGAGAGTCCATCGAAAAAGTGTTTTTCACTTTTCGATGGGCTCTTTTTCCTTACAATACCCAATCTATCTTCATAATAAAAGCTTATATTCGTTTATATCTACTTTCCTCACGATTTCTCATCATTTGAATAGAATATATACCATCATACCATTTGCAAGCACTAGAAAACTCTAGTAAAATCAATATTTGTTTGATTTACCATAGGAATGCATTGCATTTAACAGAAAGGATAGGATCATGTTTTCTACAAATGTAATTGAAAAACAAGACAAAGAAGAGATCTTAAAAGATAAAGAAGAGTTAGAATTTCAGCTTTATAGAATGCAAGATAATATGAAAGAAATTGCGAAGAAGCATCAAGTGTTAGGGATTGACCAAACAAATGATGACAAATGGGTTATCGTCTCAGTATTCGACGATGGTTATTCATGTAAGGTTATGTTGAATGACTGTGAAACTGCGTACCGTGGTTCTTGGGATTTTTCAATTCAGGCAGTATATTCAGACGATAACACCATTCATATTGGGGACATTAAAGGGGAAGAAAATAAAGGCTATGGCTCAATTTGTATGAACTTCCTTAAAGATGTTGCTCGTGAACAAAACATTCAATATATTAAAGGTGATATTGCGAAACGTGATTGGGACCATCTCGATCGATTAGTACATTTCTATGAAAAGCATAATTTTGATGTATCGATTGATTACAGTAAGCAAGCTGGAGAGATTGTATGTCATCCTTAATGAGTTTCATTTCTTACCAACTACCTTTATAATATAAGAAAACTGACATCGAGGCACTGAAAAAATTTTTTTCAGTGCCTTCTTAATTCTCGCTTTAGAGAGGAAGAATTGGATTGACAAAGAAAGAACCGCAAGCATGGACAAGAATAGCAATTACGTACTTTATCATCTTGATGACCCTATATATCCCAATTGGGTTATTTAATCTATATCCAGGTAGCTTTACCTTTGAGGATACAAATGAAGCTTTGTTTGTTGAACGAGGGACTATTAATAAGGAAATCTATACATTTAACAAAGAGGACTATGTAGCTGGAGAGCTATTCCAGCTACAATATAATATTCGTTCACTTCAAACATTAGTATCAATGGGGATACCTCTACTTTCTTTTATTATTGTTGGATTTCTATTCCAATTTTCTAAGGTATTCAAAAATATGCCCGGTATGGCTTCAAGTCGAAAAAGAGCACTTCTATTAATTATCTTTTCGATTATCATTATTCTGTTTTGGACGGGTACATTTATCGACCGAATTGATTCACTTACGACTCAAATTGAACAATTAGAAAAAGCTAAGCACGAGTGAGAAAGGGGACTGAAAAAGTGTGGTTTTCACTTTTTCAGTCCCCTTAAAGTTGCAACGTGCGAAGCCATTACCGCTTCTTGAATCATCTATTTGTCACTTTTCCAATGCGCTTTTTTTGCATAATAAAAAGACGAATCCGTGATGACGCGCCTTGATTATATAAGTCTTATGATAATATTTTACTTCAAATCCTGCCGTGGTAATATCTCAACACTCTTCTTTAAAAACCTTAAATAACGAAAGCCCTGCCTCTCTTTCATCGTTACGGTTCCTTGACCGTGCCATTGAAATAAGGGATAACTTAAAGCTTCCTGAGGATGCCTATATGACTTTACAATAAATATCTATGTGCACTGTTAATTATCTTTAAACACATCTGTTCATAAGTACTAAATTTAATAATACAACAAAAAAGCAATAATTGCAAGTCAAGGCTACAAAAAAAGTGTGATTTTCACTTATGTTCTGAAACGAAAAAGAGAAATTGTACATGTTGTAAAACATACAATTCTAGTGGAAAGGAGTGTTTCTATGGAGCAAATACGTTTACATGAAAAGAACAAAAGGCTTGCGCTATTGCCAATCTCTATTTTAACGATTACAGCCATATTTGTTGTTTCAAATATTTATATATTAATTCCTCTTATCCCTTCAATAGCAACTAGTTACAATCACTCGATTCAGGAAGTGTTTGTTGCTTCATCAATCTTTACTTTTGTTTATTCATTTGGGTTAATTACATTTGGTCCGTTGTCACAGCGTTATGGCTATAAAAAAATGTTGATTGTTGGGTTAATATGTACAGCTCTTGTGACAATATCGTTGGGATTTGCTACTTCATTTCAAGCCTTTTTCACAATACGAGGACTGCAAGGGTTTGTTGCTGCTTCCTTTGCTCCAGTAGCTTATCTATATTCCTTTGCTTTATTTCAAGGGAGACAGTTAACAGTCGCTCTAACTCTTATTAACGGTGGTTTTCTTTTAGCGGCTGTTGTTGGTCAGGTAGCTAGTGGAGTCATTCAACTATTTTTTCAATGGCAATTTGTTTTTATCCTGTTTGCTTGTATTTATCTCGTTATTGCGTTCGTATCGTTTACCTCTTTGCCTAAAGAAAAAGTTGATACAGATCCAACTGTTTCGTTAGTGAGTAGCTGGGGTACTATGTTTTCCCTTTTACGAAAGAAAGAAATTATCGTTTGTTGTATAGCGACTTTTCCATTGTTACTAAGCTTCGTTGCATTTTATTCAGCGATAGGTGGTTATTTTGCTAATGAATTTGGATTAGGTGAAAAAGACATGCTTGTCATCCGCTCGATAGGCTTACTCGGCATTATTGCTGCCCTTATTTATACAGCGAAAACAACGATAGATGATGCAAGAAAAACAATTATTGTTCTTTACACTGCACTCACTAGCATTTTTATAATTATGTTATTAGCAGACAGCCAACTCTTTTTAGTGATATTATCTGTGTTCTTTGTTGCTGGAATTAGTACAGTTTTTCCGTATATTATTAGGTTAATGGGAAGGTTCGGAGGTAATCAACGGGCACTCGCTATTAGCTTATATACGTTTGTTTTACTTAATGGAGCCGCATTTGGAGGTTTATTAGCGAGCTTTCTTACATTTAAAGGTATCGCCATTGTTCTTGCAGGGATGTTTTCATTCTCAGCCTTGTTGTTGTCTCGGATTAAAGTAAGGTAACTACTAAAAGGATGAGGCCTGCCTCTTCCTTTTAGTAGTTATACAATTTTTACAAGTTAAAAAATACGTGAACCATTATTTTTTAAAAGCAAATATAAGAAAGATAACCAAAAAGACAATAGCTAGTCCGTAAAACCAGCTAGGTATATAACTTCCAGTAAACACGATATTCCCCTCCCTAATGAAGGATTTTCTATTGGAGTGGTCGAATCATTTCCCCATTCTGCCCACGAGCCTTCATATACACGTATATCATGATATCCTAACAAGCGCAACGTGAAATACATATGTGCAGAGCGTACAGGTGTTTGACAATAAATAATGATAATTTTCTCATTTGTTATACCGAGTTCCATTAGCTCTTTTTGTATTTCATTAGACCTACGAAAATGTGGAATATTCTCGTCATCTATTACATTAATCCATTCGTAGTTTACAGCTGAAGGAATGTGTCCACCTCGTTTTGCACGTACGTCTTCTCCTTTATATTCAGCTGGTGAGCGAACATCTAAAATGATAAAACCCTCTTTATTGATTGCTTGTTTAACATATTCCTTCTTTACAATAAATTCAGCTCATGCATGTTATTCTTAGCCTCATATTCTGCCAATTCATTTATTACATATTTTACATAATAAGATGATTACTTGGAAGAATACACAATACAATAACTATTTTTGGAGGACATGTTTATGGAGATTGATAAGCACAAAATAGAAGCAGATATATTAACCCACCCTCATAAGAACCCTTATGATATTGTGAAAGAGCTTTTAGAAGAGACAGTAACCGCATTAAATTTAGATAGAAATATATATGAAATCCTAAAGAAGCCTATGAGAGTAATGGAAGTGTCAATTCCGGTACGAATGGAGTCTGGTGAAATTAAAAACTTTACTGGCTACCGCTCTCAACATATGGATGTACTTGGTCCTGCAAAAGGTGGAATTCGTTTTCATCCGTCTGTCAATCTTGGAGAGGTTAAGGCTTTATCTATTTGGATGACGCTAAAATCTGCTATCCTAGGACTTCCCTTAGGTGGCGGTAAAGGTGGGGTTATAGTAAACCCTAATGAGTTAACGGAACGTGAGCTAGAAGATTTAAGTAGGAGCTATATTCGTAAAATTACGCCGATTATTGGTCCTGAAAAAGACATTCCTGCTCCTGATATCAATACAAACCCAGAAATTATGGGTTGGATGTTAGATGAGTATGACAAATTAAGAGGTTATAATATCCCTGGAATCCTTACCGGAAAACCAATTATAGTTGGTGGGTCAGAAGGAAGATTCGAAGCAACTGGACGAGGGGTTGTTATTACTATTAAAGAAGCGGCGATGGAATTAAATATTGACCTTAGCCAATCAACAGCTGCTATTCAAGGGTTCGGTAATGTCGGAAGTATGACAGCAAAATTTTTACATGAACTAGGTGTGAAGATCGTTGCTATTACAGATGCAGATGGCGGAATCTATTCAGAGGAAGGCTTTAATATCCCTGAATTAATGGACTTTAAGTCTGGTGGTAAGAAACTAACAGAGTATCCAAATATTAAACCAATTACGAATGAGGAAATGTTTGCCCTTCCTATAGATATATTAATTCCAGCAGCACTTGAAAATCAAATTACAGCGAAAACAGCCCCGTTAATAAAAGCGAAAATTGTAGCAGAAGCTGCTAACGGTCCTACAACTCCAGAGGGCGATAAAATTTTAAATGAGAATGGTGTGTTTGTTATTCCAGATATTTTATGTAATGCAGGTGGTGTAACTGTTTCTTATTTTGAATGGGTACAGAATACGATGAATTACTATTGGAAGGAAGAAGAAATTAATCAAAAGCTAGAAGAAAAGATGGTCAGTGCCTTTGATAATGTATTAGCAATGAAAGAAAAGGATATTACGATGCGCCAAGCGTCATATATGGTTGGAATAAACCATCTTGTCAAGGCATTACGAGCAAGAGGCTGGATTAAAAATTCAGATCTTTCTAGAATGTAATGCAAGAACAAAATCCGCAAAGCTGTCTTTTGTTTAATAAGCTTTCATTTATCCACAGCTTTAGTATTTTTTAATTTCCTGCTAAGCCACCAAAAACTGCCGTACTTGAGTAGTCAATCAAATTACTCTTGTACGGCATTTAAGTATAAATGTTTTTTCTTAACTGGGTATCTCTTTCGATAAATGAACTTTCTAATATCCTCATCTGAAATAGCATTCTTATCAATATAAGTAAAGAGTAGTGATTTATATTCTGAGAAGTTTTTCATAATAAACAAGGCAAGTTTTTTCCTTTCGCCCTGTGCTTTAACTTGTAATTCACGATTTGTTAGAAACCCCTCTACAGTTTGTCTTACATACTCCTTCTCCTCTTCCCACACGTCTCTTCTTTTTTCTAGTATATCTTTACCGTAATCTGGAAGCTTGTCTATCACGTCGTCAATATATCCATATGCCCACATCCTCATTTTTTCTTTCTCTGTGAGCTCGAGAACCATTTTTAATAGTTCTATTTCATTAATAGACTCACCTCTTGCATATTTGCCAACCTTATTCATCATACGCCTCCTTTCACTTGTTTAATAAAGACTCACCGCTATGAGGAGGTCACTAAAAAAAGTGTGATTTTCACTTTTTTAGTGGCCTTGTCGAAGTAATGCGCGAGGCCGTTGCCTCTTTTAAAAAAAACCTGCTATGAGTGGGTTTACTCATAGCAGGCTGGAGCCCTTACTTTTTCTTGAATACTCTACCCTTGGACTTCTACCGTGCTCTCCTATAAGATGTTTCTTGGTGACCCCATTTTTTGTGTGTTGAAATTATTGTCTTTCGTCAAATCCGTCCATTAAGTCGATATTATTTTCAATTAATTCCATGATCGTTCCCGCTTCTTCTTTGCTAAAGATGAAGTTAGTTTCATCTTCTATCATTTCGTCTTCTTCGGTCATAATACGATTTACTCTACGAAGGACACCATCACCAGTATCTTGTACAATACCGAATTGATAAGCAACCTCTACTTCTTCCATGTAGGAATACGCTAATACTTCGGGACTTGTCCAGTCAACATCAACAATCTCTTCATAAATTTCTTCATCGTCATCTTCGTCGTCATCATAATCATCTTCTTCTAAGTATTCTTCTTCATCTAACTCATCAACCAGTTCACCATCTTCGTAAACTAATGCATCTTCGTCACCCATAAATTCGTGGAAAGCCTCATGTACGTCTTCTACAATATCCTCAAAATCATTAAGTATAATTCGTGTCGTTTGTTCTCCAAGTGTGTCAAATTCCTCAACATAAAATTCTTCATTATTTGGGTCGAAGAATAATGTATTGAAATATTCCCTTTCATCTTCTTCATTCTCAACGAAGAAGTCTATACTTGGGTGCTTCGCTGCTCTATTTATCGTCATATGAGCTAACTCATCATACTCCTCACAAATAGACTCCAGATAATCTTGAAGCTCTGCGCATACCCGATCAAACCATTCTAATGCCATAAACTTCTCCTCCTTTCGATTCTTTCTTAGTATCCCTAATTCTGTGATTGTTCCTCATGTTATTATTTGGTAATTACATTCGCTTGATTTTCCTCAAATTTCAGGAAATCATTTATAATTCAAAAAATTATTTTTTACATGAAATCAAGCAGTAAAACATGGTAAAATAAATAGTCACAGAAGTTAAAAAGGAGATTTTTATTTGGACAAAAAAAAACTACTACTCATTGATGGCTTTAATTTATTAAGTCGAGGTTATTTTGCCACTTCATACGGAAGAGATGAAGACCAGTTATCAAAAAACAGTGATGGATTATATACGAATGGATTAAGTGTCTTTTTTCAAAAATTATTTAATTTGATAAGTGAGCATGAAATCTCTCATTTAGCTGTAGCATGGGATGTTAAACGCGAGGAATCAATCAGACGATTGGAACATGATTTTTATAAAGAGACTCGATCTGAGCTACCGCCTCCCCTAATTCAGCAGTATGAAACTTGTACAAAGATACTTGACGCTATTGGTATTAAACAGCTTGTTACTCCACCTTATGAAGCAGATGACGCTATTGGTACTCTTGCTTGTAAATGGTCGAAGGAGATTGATGAGTCTTGTTATATATATAGTAATGATAAGGACTTATTACAGTTACTAGATAAAAACGTCTCGCAAATTATCGCGGGTAAAAAGGGCGAAGTGACTTATTCGGTTGATCACTTTCAAACTGAATATGAAATCACTCCCGAACAATGGGTTGATGTAAAAGCATTACTAGGAGATAAAAGCGACAACATTCCTGGCTGTCCAGGTGTTGGTGAAAAGTCTGCTCTTCCACTCATTCAACAATATACCTCAATTGAAAATCTTTACGAAGGAATTGAGGACCTTGATCCTAAGTTTAACCGTTACAAGAAAAAGCTAATTGCCGGTAAAGAAACTTCATTCCTAAGCAAAAAGCTATCTAAAATCATTTGCGATATTCCGGAACTTGGATGCTTTGAGTTTAACGACTTACAGTTTGACCTTGATAAGGACAAAGCCAAGGAAGTACTAGAAGGAATAGAGCTTAAGATAAAATTATACTAGCTGTTATTCTGAATGGTTTTTCGAACTATTAGGAAGAATAAGCAAGCAAAATATATTAGAAAAAGGAAGTGATACATATGACAGAGGAAATGGAAATCTCAGTCCAACCAGGAGATGCTATACAAATTACTGAAGGTGACTTTAAAGGTGAAAAAGGAACTATCATTGCTGTATACAACAATTCATCAGCTATTGAACTAGATAAAAGAGAAGCAAATGGGAAACCAACAAAAACAGTTTTAGCTCATAAAAAATATGAAGTAATTTAATATGTAGTGTTACAGAACAAAACCGCAAAAGCGGTATTTGTTTGATGCAATGTGCGGAGCCACTACCTGTTTAGTATAGTGACAAGTGGGTTTCTTGACGCTATACGCGTAGTGCGCGGAGCCATTGCCCTTCTTTGAATAAGCTTTCACTTATCCACAACTTAAGTATTTTTTAATTTCCTAAACCATGAAAAAAGGACGTTTACTATGAGTCTTCATAGTGAACGTCCTTTCATTTATTTAAAACCCTTTCTTAACATCAACTTTATTAGAGAGTGGTTCACCTTTCTCTATCTTTTCTAAAGTCTCAATAAAGCAATCGACTGCTTCTTCAGGTGTAGTAACGGCTGAGATATGAGGTGTAATGAAAACATCCTCACGTTCCCACAATTGGCTCTCTACTGGTAAAGGCTCTTCCGGAAAGACATCAAGAACTGCTGATTTTACATCCTTATTGTCAAGTGCGTCAATGAGGGCTGTTTCCTCAACCGATTGCCCTCTACCAATATTAATAAAGACAGCCCTTGAAAAATGATTAAATCTCTTTTTGTTAAATAACCCTTCTGTTTCAGCCGTTAAAGGTAATGTATTAATAACGTAATTCATTTCTTTTAGTACAGAGAATTCATTATCAATTGTTAGGACGCTATGGAATCCATCTTTTTGCTTTCCGCTTTGTGATACACCATACACTTCAAGACCTAGAGAAGTTAGTAATTGACCAACCTCCTGTCCAATTACACCAGTTCCGTAAATAATGACCTTTTGTTCGTTTAATAATTTCGGAGCGATCGGTGTCCACTTTTTCTCTGTTTGCAATCGTTGAAACTTTCTATGAAGCTGGATGTCACGTAATATGTAGCTCAAACAATATTCACTAATCCGCTGACCAAACGAACAAACAGTTCTTGTTAGTAAAACATCCTCTTTCCATTCTTTGTTATAAAGAAAGCCATCAACCCCTGCGCCTATCGAATGTACCCATTTAATATTTTCAAATGAAAAAGAAGGGCTCGGTCTAAAAGAGACAAAGGCATCTGCCCATGATAAATGCTCTTTAGTGACTTCATTTTCAGGTAAGTACTTAAATTGCTTATTTATATTCTTTTTCTCGATAATATCTTTAATTTCATCATAAATACCACTTGAAACTAATATATTGTTAATTTCCATTGTTATTCCCCTCTCTAGCTCTTAATCATGTAGATGATAAAAATTGCTCTTCCACTAATTTTCGGTATAGAGAATGCGTTTCTACTAACTCTCCATGCGTACCTACCCCTGTTACTTCCCCTTCTTCTAAAACAATAATCTGATCGGCATGAATTACCGTAGATAAACGATGAGCAACAACGACGGTTGTCCGATTTTCCATAAGTTTATCTAGTGCCTTTTGAACAATTCGTTCAGATTGGGAATCGAGTGCTGATGTAGCTTCATCAAGTAATAAATAGGCTGGATTTCTTAGGAAGGCTCGGGCTATCGCTACTCGTTGGCGTTGTCCACCAGATAGCTTAATTCCCCTTTCTCCTATCTCTGTTTCGTATTGTTCAGGAAGCTTTTCAATAAAGGAATGGGCATTTGCCATTTCTGCAGCCCACATTACTTCTTCTTTTGTAATATCTCTTGATATCCCGTAGGTTATATTATCAATAATCGTCCCAGCTAATAAAGGATTTTCCTGAGATACATAGCCTAGCTTACCACGCCAATCATGTAAATGAAAGTTCGTTAGCGACTCACCATTTACCGTTATTTCTCCTTTAACAGGAGTGTAAAACCGTTCAATTAAGGAAAAAAGCGTCGTCTTTCCACTGCCACTAGGCCCTACAATGGCAGTGACTTTTCCATAAGGAATCGTTAACGAAACATTATGAAGAATAGGGTCTTTTCCATATGTAAAGGAAACGCAGTTAAACTCAATTGAATGCTGGCCACTTTCATAAGAGCGTTGACGCTCATACACCTCGGAATCTTCATGTAAAATCGTTAAGATTCTATCTGTTGCTCCTCTAGCTTTTTGTATGCTAGTAAAAAATTCCGCGATACGACTGAATGGGATCACTATTTGAAATAAGTACAAAATGAATGCGACTAGTTCCCCTGCTGTTATATCACCATTAGCCATTCTGAAAACACCATAGGCAATAATAATGATAAATACAACATTGAGAGTCAGTCTAAGTAAAGGCATGAGGGTAGCTTGAATTTTTGCTTCTTTTACCCCATAACTGAACAGTTTTTCAATATCGTCATTTCCACTCTCTTGCTCTTTCTTTTCTGTACCATATGCTTTAACTAAACGGATTTCGGAAAGCATTTGTGAGATAAGTGCCGTAAAGCCAGCCATTCGTTCTTGAGCTGCCTTTGCGATACGCCTTAATTTTCTTCCGACTGGTATGACAATTAACGTCATGACAGGAACTGATAGTAAAATCATAAGTGTCATTTTTAAATCAATGTATAGTAAGATAATCACAGCTCCAACAATTGCAACTATGCTTGTTAAGAAATTTACGACTTGATTGGATAAAACATTCATGATTGTTGTTGTATCATTAGTAATTCGACTAATTGTTTCACCTGACCTCGATTTATCGTAAAATGGTATCGGTAATGAAAGCACTTTTTCCCATAATAACTTTCTCAGGTTGGCAACAATTCTTTGCCCGATTAGTCCTAATAAATAAATTGAAAATCCTAAGGTAATAATTTGAACTATAAAAACCGTTATAAGAATACCGATTAGCTGAAAGCTCAAAGAATCTGTTGTGAGGACATCAATTAAATCTTTTGTAAACCATGGGATCAATAATCCTGCCGCTGTCTGAATTAAACTCAAGATAAAAGCAATAATTAATAACCGATAAGGCGGGTTAGTCTGTTTAATGAGCCACCAAAATTCCTTCCAATCACCTTTATTCGTTTGTATACTGTTCGTTTCCTTCATTATGTAAACTCCTAATACAAAATTCTTTCCTTACTATAATCACATATTCGAATGAAAAACTCCAATTTAAAAAGGGTATCCCAAAGAAGGCTGCTGAAAAAGTGTGATTTTCACTTTTCCAGCAGCCTTCTTAAGTAATGAGCTTAGCCGTTGCATCTTTTAAAGCTTGCTATGAGTGGTTTTTTCTCAAAGCAAGCGCGCAAAGCGCGGAGCCATTACTGCTTCCTGAATCCACTATATTGGACCTTTTTTCAGCGGTTTCATCTCGTTTATACCTTTTGGGATACCAGTGGTTACAGCCATTTTTATTTAGTTATAAACATTTGTGTCCAGTGGTGGCCATTTTGTTCATAGCCGACACCGATGTGAGTGAAGTTTCCATTCATGATATTTTTTCTATGGCCTTCACTATTCATCCAAGCTTGTACAACTTCTTGTGGTGTTCTTTGACCTTGAGCAATGTTTTCTGCTGCTGCAGTATAGGAAACACCTTGGTCTCTCATCATATCAAATGGCGAACCATACGTAGGACTTGTATGTGAGAAATAATTGTTTTGTTGCATATCTGTAGACTTTTTACGTGCTACACTACTTAGTTGCGTATCTGCTTGTAAATCTGATAAGCCGTTCTTTCTTCTTTCTGCATTTGTTAATTCAACTACTTGAGCCTCGAAATCACTTAGACCTTCAGCACGTGCTTCTGGTGCTTGTTCCTGTCTTTGTTCAGCCTCAGGCTCAGCTTCTGGTTGCGTTGGAGCTGGTGTTGGTGCCTCAGGACGAGCTTGTTCAGGAGCAGGCGTTGGTGCAGGTGTATCTGCTACTGGCTCACGAGCTTCTGGTGCTTCTCTGTCTGGTGTTGCTTGTGGTGTTTCTCTTTCAGTATCTGGCTGTGGTGCCTCTGGTGTTGCCTGTTCAGGCTGTTCACCTGGTGTTGGTGCAGCTTCTCCAAGTTGGTCACGAACCATTTGTTCTAGTCTGTCAGGTGAAAAACGTTGCAATTCATCTTGTGAAATACCATCAAGTTGATGACGTAAAGCGTTTTTAATTTGGTCGGGCGAAAATTGTTGTAATTGAGCAGGAATGTCGCCCTCATCTACATTTATTTCCCCATCTTCAACTACATAAATAAATTTAGCCTCTTGAACTTGAACCGCTTTTGTTTCAGGGTATTGATCACTAGGTATAGAAGTTTCTTCACTTGAAATATTCCAGTTAATCCCTTCTCTTGTACCACTTTCATGTTGACGTCCCGCATCAATTCCCGTTAAATTTCTATCTGCTGGATATGGATGTGGAGAATGAGTTGTACGTTCTTGAGCATCAAGAGCTTGACCACCAGTTCCACATCCGACTAAAGCTAGCATAAGTATGGCGGTAATAACTGCAAAGATTTTTTTAATTTTCATTTTTTAGTCTCCTTTTGTTTTGTTCTCGTTAGTATTTTAATTAGTTTGATTAAAAATATTTGTGGGAAAACTGAACAATATCCCTTATATTTACTAAAAGTTGTATAATAGAGGAAAAAACACTTTTGAATACATAGTTACTATTCATCACATTCACGTGAATTTGGAGGCAATATTGATGTTCGATCCAACTATTTTTGAAAATATAAAAGTTGTGCTTGAAGGAGCAATATATGATTTAGATCTTTCAAATGATTTAAAGGTTATTAATAGACGTGACATTGTAGACTTGGCAACTATGTCTAGAGAATTTATTATGCAAATTCAAACGTTTGATAATGAACGTCCTTACCCATTTGTTGAAATAAGTGTTCAATCATCTATAGAAGATTTTACGGTAGAAAAAATTGATGAAAATGAGAAAGATGCAGGTTGTAATTTAGAGGTGAGCTTTTTTACGAGGGTGAATGATATAGACCATGATTGTATTGACATTGAAAATATGCTAAATAATCTTTGGAATAGACGCCCACTTATCCATCAAGAAATATTCTTTGAATATGGGTCTTCAAATCAATTTTATAATCGCGTAAATTTGCATTTTAGTCGAAAGATAAATGAAGATCAGATTGAAGATATACAAAGTTTTATAGAGCTTACAATACACTCGTTAAAATACTTTGAAAAATTCTAGGTATTATAAAAGGATATACTTTCTTAGGGATTGTTTACTTACTAGTGGAGAGAATAAAGTAGTAAGTCATAACAATAGAACAAGGGAGGTACTATTGTGAATCATTATGAAAATGTAAATGTTTTTTTAGACAAAGTTCAAGCTACTGTTGATGAAGCACTCAATGAGCTTATGGAAGTGAAGATGATTAGAGAAAATGATGTAACTGAATATTCCAGCCTACAGCATGAATTGAATCAATTAAGAGATGAAGCTGATATACTAATGTTATCAATGCCTCAGCACCATAAGAAGCTAAAAGAAGTTCAAGCAAAAATAGATGAAATACAAGAGGTAATGATTAGAGGCTGTTAATATCGCCTCCTCATTACCTCTTTATATTTAATTTCTAATATACTCCGCATTATATGAATTCCCCCCAGAATGAACAGCTACTAATGTATTTGCATAACCAACTAAACGGTTAATAGTTTCATCTGCAATTGCATATACGAGGGTATGGTGTTTTTTATCATAAAGAGTTTCATCATCAATTATGATAGTTGTATTTAAAAAAATATCTCTATTTCCTTGGAGATCATAGTGAATAATTATTTTCCCAAAAGCTCCCCCACTTTTTGGATCTGAGTAATGTGGATGAAAAATGAACCATTCTTCAGCTGTAGCAGAACGAAAATTCTTTGTAAATGTGAGCTGGTTTATTTCATTTTCTATCTCAGGAGTTATTAAGTCTCGAATATTATTTTCCAATCCGTACACTCCTTTTGTCGGATTTAGTTATTATTATGACTATAAAATACTTCAATGTAGATAAAAACACATATTAAAGGAAGGAGCAATTGCTTAGCACACTACACGTTTATCAATAAGAAAACATTTCCCTGAACCTTGTAGCGCGCTACGCATATTGCTTCAACAAAATTGTGCTTATACAGATTTTCTTTCTAATGAGATATATGTGCGTTTCCACCTTCTTTATTATATTCAGAAATGATTTGGTCGATAGTTGCTGTGCTAGTTTGTTTCCTCATTTCTTTTGCCTTTTCTTTTAGATAATGGATATATTGCTCATCTCTTACTAACCATGCACCATGTTCTCTTTTTATATGACGTTCTACATCTTCAAAGGAAGAGTACTCTTGGTCTTGCTTCACATGATTAGATTCAAGTGCCCACTGACCAGCCTCTGTTTCGTAAATAAATAATTGATCTTCATCCCTACTTTCATAAAGACAACCTGTAGAATCACCCTTATGGTTAAAACGATTTCTGAATGAGTCAATTCGGAGCGGGTCCATTTCAAATGGTTTTGCGACAAAGTATTCATAGGCTCCGGTCGTTAATGAGCACCCAGCTGCTTTTGCATGACCTCCACCACCATATTTATTTGCGACCTCTGATACATCGACGTGGTCATGAATAGTTCGGAAACTTATTTTCTTACCACCCAAATTTAGAATAGCAATATAATCAAGGTGAGGACTTTCCTTCCCTAGTTCATTACCTAATTCAGAATGATAAGATTCGGCATGAACTATCCCTGTACAGTATTCACTGATAAAGGTTTGAACCATTTCCCTCCGCTTTCGACGAACATATCTTTCAATTTTTTCTTCTTCTAAATCTAATAGTTTCTTTTCAAACTCATCAAATGAGAATTGGTCATTATTTTTAATACGATGAATCATTCTTTCTTCGAATTCATCAATGGAAATCATAAAGAAAAGATCATTCAGCCGTTTCGCATCGATGTTTTCATTTTTATCCCATTCCCACGTATCAAACTGGCGTACCTGCTCAACGAATTGTTCAAGGGCTGGGGACGATTGAATTTCATTTCTAGATAAAAAGTATTCATATAATAACGATGTGGCTGATGTTTGACGACCATCCTCGTATTCGACCTTCACGTTTCCCCAATTATAATCATTAAAATGAAGAGCAGTTTTATGGTGGTCAATTAATTTAGCCTGTCCTCCTTTGAGAACAAAATCATTAATACGCTTTTCATTATTCTTATTTACAGATAGGTCAGTAATTAATAAGTAGTCATCCTTATTCCCCTTTTCGAGGAAGCGTTCTACTTGAAAATCTAATCCTGTAACTGAGTTATAGCGAATATCAACATTATCGCCAAACGCTAGTTTCGCAACAATACCACAACCTACACCATCAAGGTCATTATGTGTAAATAATCGATACATAAGTAAGTCCCCTTTGCCGTTTTCTAGTGATAGTATGTGTAGGTTATCGCAAATTATCGTAAATGGTTACCTTGCTTTTGTTAAATAGGCCGTGATAATATGGTATTTGCTTATTTTTGTAGCGTATGGAATCAGATGAATTAAGAATTAACGTTTCAATTTCGTCTTGAACAGTACCAAAACAAGAATAGTAATACAACTGTGGAAGAGAAATTTCCACACTAGGAGGATTTTCATTATGTTAGAAGGAAAAGTTAAATGGTTCAATGCAGAAAAAGGTTTCGGTTTCATCGAAGTTGAAGGACAAGAGGACATATTTGTTCACTTCTCTGCTATTCAAGGCGAAGGTTTCAAAGCTTTAGAAGAAGGTCAATCAGTTACATTTGAAATCGTTGAAGGTGCTCGTGGACCACAAGCAGCTAACGTTCAAAAGTAATTATATATAATGGGTGAGGAATTCGTTCCTCACCCATTTTTCATTTCTAAAAAAACGTTAGAATAATTTCAAAAAATTAACATAAGCTAATAAAGTATGAAAATTACAGCGCTTGTTTTATACATAATGTACACATAATAAGTAGTTCAAGCGTAATGGTGGTAAGTGGATTTTGTAGCAAAAAAAATCATTGACAACACTTTAATAAGAATGATAAAATTGAAAATTTGATAATTCTTATCAAATATGTTATAATGATTTTAAGACTCAAGTTGGGAGGCTAGCTATGTTTGAAATTGGTGATAAGGTTGTTTATCCGATGTATGGTGCCGGTATTATAAAGGACATCGAAGAAAAGGAAATTCTTGGTGAGAAACAGCAATATTATATCTTTAATATGACTCATAGTAATATGGAAGTGTCTATTCCAATGGGCAATTCATCAAACTTAGGAATCAGAGAAGTTGTTGATGATGAAACAATCGAGAATGTCCTTTCTGTTTTTACTGATGGCGAGCCTGATATGACTGTGAATAGACATCAGCGTTACCACAGTAATATGAAACGTATGAAGAGTGGTGACATTCAAGAAGTCGCTCATGTTATTCGTGATCTAATGATGCTTAGTAAAGATAAAAAAATTGGAACTGAAGACAAAAACATGCTAGATAACGCCCTTCAGATACTTACAAGTGAACTGATTCTTGTTAAAGAAATTACGCAAGAAGAAGCTACGGAGCTTATCAATGAGGTAATGAATAAAGTAGAAGAATAAAAAGAGCTTTTGCACTTTTTAAAATTTACTTTTAATGTAATCCAGTTGGATGAAGAAAGCCACCCGAAATGGGTGGCTTTCTTCATCCTGTTTCCATTCATATAACACTGTTACTGACCTTTCTTTTCACCATTTCCTTGAGGCCCATTTCCACGTTCACCAGGAGAAGCTGGTTTATTTGGTTGATTGCTATTTCCTTGTTGATGTGGTGTTTGTGGCTTATTAGGTTGATTGCTATTCCCTCGTTCATGTGGTGTTTGTGGCTTTTCTAGCTTCTTTCCATTTCCTCGCTCATCATTAGGCGTAGTAGGATTATTTGAATGTCCACGTTCACTTGGATTCACTCCATTTCCCCTCTCTGGAGTAGCAGGCTTCCCTATACCGTTTCCATTCTCCTTCTTCTCTGCTTGATTAGTTTTTTCACTTGCAGGAGTTGGAACATTCTTTGGTGGACCATTTCCGTTGTTAGCATTTGAATTCGGATTCGGTATTTGTTTCTCCTTATCGACATTCTTTCCTGGAGCAATCTTTGACGGGTGATTATCAACTTTCTCGTTATTTCTCTTGTTGTTCATTGCATCATTTTTCTTCTTCTCTTTTTCAAGGTGCTTCATCTCACGAATGCTTTTATCTTTGACTTCTGAAATGTCGGTAATTACACCTTTCTCTTTAAATTCTTTGTATAGTGAATACTGATTCACGGATGGTAGTATTGCTTTGGCTTCCTCATAGAACTTTTCACTTTCAACAGATGTAGTTAATTGAACTGATTGATTGTTTTGTTCTGCTGTTTCTTTTAATACATTTTCAATGTCTAGTACATCGAGAGTTTCAGTAACTAAAGGAATGATGGTTGTTGAAACTAACGCTGTTTCGTCTTCAGCAATATACCCTAATTCAATTGAATGTATTAATACCTCTTCAAGTATATTTGTTATAGTCATTTTATTTTGGTTCAGGTGCTCAATTAGCCTTTCCCCATCAAGATTTTGCGCCTCTATTGAAAGTATTTGATGATCTTTATTTGCCTTTATTTCGATACTTGGATTAATATCTACAGCAACAATATAAGCAGCATTACTATCAGTAAAAGGTAAGAATAGGTAAGAAATAATAGCAAGAATAAACACTGCTGCAATAGAAGCGTATTTTACTGATGATATTTTTGACTTTGTCTGCTCTGTGTAAGCTAATGATTCACCAAGAACAGGCACTTCATCATTACTAGTTCGGGGCAAGTTCTTAAAAGTCCCATCTTCTGTAATAATCGTCGTTACGTTTTCACTAACACTGACAACTGTCCCTTTTTTTACGATTTTCATCACGGACTCCCCTCCTCTTTTTATGTTTTTTGAATATATTGAGATAAATGGATCCAATTTGGATGAAGGGTCAGGAGTATTAACGTAATTAAATACTTACGATATCGTTCTAACGTTTTAGGTCTATAGTTATGTTTTTTACAGAAGGCAGTGACTGGTAATCGTTTTTTTGTTAGGAACAGATCTACACATTCTTGATCTTGACTTAAAACTGAAGCAATTTCCTTTAGGTTTTCACGAGTATCTTTATGCTTGGGACAAAACTGCTCAAGTTCATCAAAAGCAATTGAAAAACCTTGTAATGCTAGATTTAATTCGAGTATTTCCTCTACTAGTTCACTAGTTTGTACAGATTGTTTAAATGATTCAATGGACTTATTAGCTTCCATTTCATTTAACGTGATGTCATCATCATTGATATTTTGGTTTAATGAAAGATGATGCTCTCTTTTTTCGCGACGATAAAAATCAATCAGATCTCTTTTTATTAAAAGATAGACATAATTTAGAAACTTTCTACCTCCGTTTTTATCAAATGTGTCAATGGCACGATTGAAAGCTAGTAAACCAATGCTAGCTTCTTCATCGCTCCATGTACGATACTCACGACATATATGACCTACTGTATTAATAATATATGGTCGATAATGTCTAATTAATTGTTCTCGAACTAACTCATTACCCTTTTTCGCATCTTCTAGTTGATTAACTAATTCTACTTGATCCATGTCAATTACACCTACTTATCACATTCCAAACACGCTCTTTAAGCATACTTTATCTTATAAGGTTGGTAAATAAACGATAAGGAATAGGCAATAACTCCCTTGAACTGGAATTATTGCCCTTTAAAAATGGTGCATTTATGGTCTATTACTATTTCGTCCATTTCCATTTTGGGAAGGGTGATTTTCTCCCTTAGCTCTTGCTTGTTTTGCTCTTTCTTGACCTTTACTCTTACCGTTATTTGCTCTTTCACTTGCATGTTGCCTAGCTTGAGCAGCTTTTTCATTACCTTTTACTTTTGTAGGTGAAGCAATTATTTCTTTTGCTTCTTCTTCTACTTGCTCTTCCTTCTCTTCAACTTGATTAGTTCCAACTGTATATTCTAGTTTAAGTGATGCTGTTTCTTCTTTATGTTCTTTTATTACTTGATTTTCGTTATGTTCAGTTTCTTCTACCTCAGACTCTACTTTACTCTCTTCTTCCATTTTAATGCGTAGTGCTTTTTTCATTTCTACTCGAAGTTTTGCTTCCGCACGTTTTTCCATTGCTCTTTCTTGATTAGCAAGTGCTCTTCTAATACCTGCCTTTGCTTGCTCTGGTAAGTTCTCCCTTTCAAGTAATACAAGAAGGTTATTTCCACGGTTTGAATGATGAAGTACTACTTCCTCTTCAATCTCAGTAATGTCCTCTCCATTTTCTTCAGCTTCATCAAGCTTTTTCTCTATTTCTTCTATATTTTCTTGAATATGCTCTATAATTCTATTAGCTAAGTCAGGATCAACTACCTCATTTTCTTCAATCTCTAACATACGCTTATTCGCATTTTCTAGTAAAATATCAATCTTTTCTTCCCAATCTTCTGTATACTCATACTTAACTTTTTCAATCGCATGAATTAATTCATATAATGGAGAATTAGGGTCATTCACATAGGTTGTTTCTTGCTCCTCAGCGCTTGCCGTACCAACAACTAAAATTGAACTTAACATAACACAAATTGTAAAACGTTTCATAATAATATCTTCCTTCCAGTATGTTTTTGAAAATGATTTATATAAAAGGACTTTACCCTCCTATTATTAGATTTTATTTGAATTCCATTATGATACCTTGGTTTTGTTCATATTCATGTAAAGGTGTGATGAGTGTAAATATCGTTGTTTTTCCGTCTACCTGTTCTGTAAAAATATCTGTTCTAACACTATCTTTCCTGTCGGTCTGATAAGCTAGATGGTTCTTTGTCTGTTCGATTACGATAACATTCCCAGCACTTCGTAGTAATTCTTCCTGTATAGAGATAATCGCTTTATCAGTTTCTATTACTGAGAAAACCCCTTTTACATTTTGTTTTTCATGAATGATTGAAATTGTTGGTGGATTAGCACTTATTTCCTTCTCGATCGACCAACCTTGCATTTCGTTTAGCTTTTCATATAATGACATCGTTTCTACTTCAACTAGTTGGACAACAGGCTTCTTTTCCTCGACTTCATAAGAGGAATGTACCACATCCTTTGCACAACCAGTGCTTAGTAATAACGTAAATGCTGCTCCGATTAGGACAAATCCCTTATTCATATGTCTATCACCTCACAAGTAACTTGCTCATTTATGTACCTACTAATCTATACGACTAGCGTTTTGTTTTTTAGGGGGAAAATGAAAAAAACTCACCCTACTACTTAAGTAAGATGAGTGAATCACGTTATTTTTTTAGATTTAATTTGGCTAATGCTTCTGCTAATGCTGGGTTAAATGGTTCTTCATCTGTATTTGGTTGTTTCTTTAAATATTTATTTACATCTCTTTTAGATGCTTTGCTTCCTTTTTCCTTTTCTTTTCTTGCATTAAAACTAGATAGCTTTTCTCTATGTCCACATACACATGCAAAGGTTTGTCCTTCTCCTTCACCTCTTAATTCAAGCTTCTTTTTACACTTCGGACATCTAGCGTTTGTAACTTTTGATTTTCCTTTACGGTAGCCACATTCTCTGTCCTGACAAACAAGCATTTTTCCCTTTTTTGAGCTAACTTCGAGTAAGAGTTTGCTACATTCAGGACATTTTGTTCCAGTAACATTATCATGTTTAAATTTCTTTTCACTATTTTTAATCTGATGAACTACTGTTTTTGCATAACTCTTCATTTCTTGTATAAAGGTATCTTTGTTTAATGTTCCTTTTGAAATAGCTTCAAGCTTTTGTTCCAATTCAGCTGTTAATGAAGGTGAGCGTAAATCTTCAGGTACTAGTTCTAATAATTGCTTTCCTTTCGACGTAACAAAAATATCTTTGCCTCTTTTTTCAATTAAGAAGCTGTTAAAAAGCTTTTCAATGATATCAGCACGAGTAGCTACTGTTCCAAGTCCACCTGTTTGCCCGATTGTTTGAATAAGGCTTTTGTCTTCATTCGCCATGTACTTAGCTGGGTTTTCCATAGCTGATAGGAGTGTTCCTTCATTAAATGGAGCTGGTGGTTGTGTTGACCCTTTTGTTTGAGTTATTGACGTTATTGAAAGCTTGTCTCCTTTAGATATTACTGGCAGCGTCTGATTGACATCAGTACTGTTTTCATCTTCTTCAAACTGATTGTCATAGACTTCTTTCCAGCCTTGTGATAGGACAATCTTTCCCTTAGCGATAAACGTTTCATTATTTATAGATGTAGTAATACTAGTTTGCTCATATTCATGAGGTGGATAAAGTACGGCTAAAAACCGTTTGACAACTAAGTCATATATTTTACGTTCCTTATCGCTAAATGCTCTGAGACTTGGTTGGTCTTCAGTCGGTATAATTGCATGATGGTCTGATACTTTACTATTGTCAACAAAGGATTTCACTGGTTTGATTGGTTGATTGACTAGTATACCAGCGAGTTTTACATATGGCCCTACCGAAATTGCTCGTAGACGGTCCTTTATTGTATCGACAATATCAGTCGATAGGTGTCTAGAGTCTGTTCTTGGATATGTTAAAACTTTATGTTGTTCATATAATTTTTGCATAATAGATAAAGTCTCTTTCGCTGAGAAACCAAATCGTTTATTTGCATCGCGTTGTAATTCGGTTAAGTCATAAAGCATAGGAGAAAAGCTTTGTTTCTTCTTTTTCTCAACCGAAACTACCTCAGCTTCTTTAGACGCTAGAATTTTAAGTAATTCGTCAGATAGCTCTTTATTAAATGTTTTTGTATCCTTTGTTTTATTATCTTGCCATACTAACTTTACTCTTTCTTTAGTTGATGCAGTAATCCCAAAGTATGGCTTTGGTTTAAAGTTTCGTATTTCTTCTTCTCTTTTTGCAATAATCGCCAATGTAGGAGTCTGCACTCTGCCACATGATAGCTGAGCATTATATTTCGTAGTTAATGCTCTTGTTGCATTCATCCCTACAAACCAGTCGGCCTCTGAACGAGCTACGGCTGAAGCATATAGATTCTCATAGTTTTTGCCACTCTTTAAATTGGAAAAGCCATCCTTAATAGCTTTATCAGTGACTGATGAAATCCACAATCGTTTCACTGTTTTTTTCACATTTGCTTTTTCAATAATCCATCTTGCAACTAGCTCTCCTTCTCGACCCGCTTATCTCTATCATTATGCACATAATTAATTATGCACACTATACTTCATTAAAAAGGTTGGTAAAATAGTTTATTTCAAGAATAGCAGAAGATTTTAATTGCACATAAATAGGTATAATGCTAGAATTTGTAAGTAGGGATCTAACATGACGTATCCTACTGAAAACTGTACATAAATCGGAAGATGTAACTAATTTTAAGTTAGGGGGACAATTTTGTCTAATAACAATATTCTCTTATTTGAAAGTAAAAGTAGTAGCTTCAAGTTTATTGCAATACCTATTTGGATAGATTATCTATTTTTAAATAATGGAGAAGTTAAAAAGAAGCAATTAACTTTAATTGGATTAAAAAATACTAATCTCAATGTACATGTCATACACCCTCTTTCTCAATTCATTATGCACTATTGGGGTTCAAGGAAATATAACACTCAAAGAAAGTACTCAAATAATATAGTAAAGTTTCTAAATTATTTGCTTGAAAATCAAGGACAGTTTCAGATTGAATCCCTACAAGATTTAAAAATTGTTCATGGAGATAAATATTTAAACTCCCTTACAGTTGAAGGTGTTCGTAGAGACACCGTAAGAAATGCTGAACGAACTCTAGTTTATTTTTATAAATGGTTAGTAAAGGAAGAGTGTTCTATTCACTTTGATACTAACAAATTTGAAAAGAAACAAGGTCAATACGGATATTATTACGAGTCACCATTTAGACCAATTTATCCAGAAAAAAAACCGAACAAAGTTGAACACGCCTTTCCACCTAGTTATATTCCATTATTCCTTGAGGTAGCAATCGCTGTTGCGAAACCAATTGCCCTAGGGATATATTTACAATTTTTTGGTGGATTGAGGATTAGTGAAGTAATTAACTTAAGAAGAACACAGGTTACTAGGAGTATGAATAAAGGTGATTTTGTATTTAAAGTTGATAACCAGCATTTTAGGACAGACATAAAAGATCACGCTAGTGTTAAGAAGGTTAGAACGCAACGAGTTTTCCAAATAGAAGATTGGGGAAATATCCTTTTAAATGACCACTTAAAAATATTTAAACCTATTGATCAAACTAACGCATTGTTTGTTAATCAGGATGGAAAAGCCATGTCGCAAAGAAGCTATAGACAATACTTTGAAAAAGCAAAACATAAATTTATTGAATTACTTATTAGCCATGGTGATAGTGAACAAAAGTTACTCGGTCAACACCTAAAATATATGAAATGGTCAACTCATATTGGCCGTGGCACATTTACAAATCTATTAGCAGAGTATGCCGAGAACCCATATGAAATATCACAACCACGCGGCGACAGTAGTATAAACTCATCCTTAACCTACATGAACTCAACAGAACGTTTACATAAAAAAATAGAAGAAAAATTCTCAAATTTACATGAGCATTATATTCCTAAATTAATAGATAGAGAGGGAGTACATGAATAGAACAGAGGGGTTCCATACAGTAAAAGAAGCTGCTAATAGATTAGGTTATAAAAGTAAAAACAGTATTTTAAATCTTATAAAAAAAGAAGATATATTTCCTAATGCATTTAAAGAAAAAGGTATTTGGAAAATACCCTTATCTGATGTCGAGAAATATGAGGAAAGAAGTAAAAAGTTATACGAAAACGTTCTCACTGATAAGTTAGGTAGTTCTACTTATCTATCCGTAAAGGAAGTTGCAGATAGATTAAGTTTTAATAGTACCACCAGCGTGTTAAATCGTCTAAAAAATGATGTATTCTCCAATGCGATTTTAATTAAGAATGAGTGGAGAATACCACTTCAGGATGTCGAGGCGTTTGAAGAAAGAATAAATATAGTTAAAGAGAGAACGAAAACATGTTTAAAAGCACAGGACGTTGCTGAAAGATTAAGTA
This sequence comes from Bacillus sp. FJAT-45350, assembly GCF_002335805.1. NCBI lineage: Bacteria > Bacillati > Bacillota > Bacilli > Caryophanales > Bacillaceae > Bacillus > Bacillus sp. FJAT-45350. Next base: position 1,617,367 of record NZ_NISU01000001.1, read on the forward strand.
TAAGTTCCAGTTATGTCATTTATCTAATAAAAAACGAAAGTACATTTCCTAATGCCTTTTTTAATAGCGGTAAGTGGTGGATACCTCTTTCTGATATCGACTCTTATGAAAAAAAACTATTAGAAGAAAGAAAAAAAACTAGTTTAAATTTGCAAGAGGTAGCTAAAAGATTTGGTTTGCAATATGGCACCGCTATAAACTTAAAGAAAAACAGAAGCCTATTCCCGAACGCCATTAAATCCCAGGGTGTTTGGAGGATTCCACTTTCAGATATTGAAGAATTTGAGGAAGGGAAAACTTATTTAACTGTTAAACAAGTTGCTGACAGACTAGGTTACAGCAGTACCTCAAGTGTTTTAAATCTTATTAATAAAGAGGATATTTTCCCAAACGCATTTAAAGACAAAGATAATTGGAAGATACCTCTTTCAGATATTGAAACAATCGAGGAGAAAAGTGAAAATAGTATAACCTCACCAGAGGCTTCTGAAAGGTTAAATATAAGTAATAGGCAGGTCATTTATCGAATAAAGAACGAAAGTTTATTCCCAAATGCCTTTAAATTCCAAGGTGTTTGGAGGATTCCACTTTCAGATATTAAAGAATTTGAGGAAAGAAAAACTTATTTAACTGTTAAACAAGTTGCTGACAGACTAGGTTACAGCAGTACCTCAAGTGTTTTAAATCTTATTAATAAAGAGGATATTTTCCCAAACGCATTTAGAGACAAAGGTAATTGGAAGATACCTTTGTCAGATCTTCAAACAATCGAGGAGAAAGTTAGCAAATGTTTATCTTTAACAGAAGTTGCGATTAGATTAGATTGTAGTAATGACACTGTTCTATACCTTATTGACAAAAAAGACGAATTTCCGAATGCATTTATATTTTTGAATAGTTGGAAGATACCATTATCGGATGTTTTATCATACGAAGAGGTTCTTAGCTTCAAATCAAAAAACTTTTATTCACCATCTGCTGCAGCAAAAGCAATAGGTGTACAGTTAGTAACTGTCATGAAACTAATTAAAAAGAATAGATTTCCTAATGTAAAAGAGGATAATTTGGGTAAGCCACTAATCCCAAAATCAGATGTGGAAAAATTTATAAGTACAGAGACTGAATATAAGAAGAGATTTTTATCAATTAGGGAAAGTGCACAAATGGTTGATAAGAGCTTTGTTGCAATAAAACAGAAAGTGAAAGATTATTTTCCTAATGCAGTTAAAAACTTTAAGGGTGAATGGAGAATTCCCCCTTCTGATATAGAGTCACATAAAGATAAGCAAGATTATAATAGCAAAATTGCCTTAAAAGAATTGTTATCCTTTATAAACCATAACCATAATGTAGGAGGAAACAACTTCCCAAATACAATAAGGCTGTATAAAGAATACGTTACATTGCAATTCAATAAAATGTCAGGATCACCTGCGTATATCCGTGATAGATACTCAACCTATGAAAAAATTTTAAAATACCTTGTTGAAACTTTAAAAGTAGAAGTCTACTTTTTAGCAATAGAAGAATTGCAAGAGTTAATTAGTGAAGCGAAGAATAAGCAACAAAAAATTATTATTCCGAGATTTTTAAATTATTGTTATAGAGAAATGGACATAGAACCAAAAGAAATTATTACAATTGAGAAAAAAGACAAAGAGAAAGAGATGTATATTTACCCTCCTGAACTGTTTAATAGATTATATAATTATACAAAGGAAGTTGAACTCCACAAAATTAAGGCAATTAATGATCAATTCTATGCAAATATGTGGGCATATTCCCTACTATTACTCACCGATTTCATTCGAGGTGGAGATTTAATTTTCCAAACTCCAAATATACAAGTCGAAGAGCTAAGAGTGACTTCATTAGAAGGGTTTTCAGAAAATAATCTATTAGATATAGAGTCACAAAAAGTAATCAATCAATTATATATTCACTTTAGAAATCGAAGGGCAAGCAAAACTGGTGAACTCCTAACATTTATTGTTTCACCTGATTTAGTATCTCCTCTTGCTCACGCATTGGTTATTAGTGAATTCCATAGAAAATCAAATAATATGGATTTGCTCCTAGGAACATTTATTAGTACCACTAAATATAGAAATTTATATACTAGTGGCATGAAGCGTCACCAGAAATTTTATTGCGACCATCCCGAATTTAAAGAATTCAATTTTAAAAGTAGAATAATGAATAGAACTGTTGCGACTTACCTCTTTTACAGCATTGTAGAAGAAGATGGAGAGGATGCTGATTTAGCTTTATTTTTAACAGAAAGGGCAAGATCACATAAACAGTCTGATTCAACAGCAATTTACATTCAGGCTACCAATAAAGATGGTGCAATTAGTCGAATATCACACAACCTTTTTAGAAGAGGTCACTTTGGCTGGTTGTATAATTATTTAATAATTTTCGCTTCACAAAATAGTGAAACCAATCACACATTAGAAGAAAGAACAAAAATGATTGAAGATATTAGGGTGAATTATTCTCCTTCTTTATTAGAATCTTTAGGTAAAGTCTTATTAAATCACATTTCGATAACACCTAATAGTTTTGAAAAAAAGGATATATCATACCAACTAAACCAAATTTACGAGAATCGACGTTCAATCGTTTCTAGATTAAGAGAGTATTCACAGGAAGAAGTTAAAGAAATTGTCCTAAAACTTTCAAAAGGCGAAATGCCTTCAAAATCTGAGTATGGACAATGTTTTCTTTATCCTGGTTGCAAATATCCGAAACGACAAAACTGCTTTGGTTGTGAATATCTTATACCTCAAAACTTAATATTAATAGAATTAAAAAGTGAAATTAACAGGTTGATTGACAATATTAAAAAAGCTACTAACGAAGTGATCTTAGAAAGAGAAACTAACTTTTTAATGCATGTGCTATTTTTATGGAAAGAAGCACGAATGTGTTTTGGTGATGAAATAACTAGTGCATATATACCTATAGAAATAACCTGGGATAAAATTGAAGGGGTTGCCTCAAAAATAAAAATCAACTAATCTATAAAAGGTGTGAAATAGATGGAGTTAAAATTAAAAATCAACACCATTAATGAAAATTATTCAATAAATAAAATAAAAAAAATAGATATTCAATCTTTCAATGAAAACGAATACCTACAAATGTTTCAACAATTAGTTGATCTTAATATATTTGCATGTGAATTTGATGATATTCATTGGAAGGTCTTTGATAAGGTACAAGATATGTATGTAGAATTCACATTTAATATTGAAGTATTTACTCAGCTGAATAAAGCATTAAAATATTTCACAATTCTTCGGCTAATATCAGAAAAGAAACCATTAACTGTATATAATGAATTACAAAATTTGAAACGATCGATCCTTGCTAGTAATGGTTTAACCAACACGAGCCACCTAGAAGTTTTTTTGAAAAATGAAAGTTTAAAAAGCAAACCACATGGAGGCCGGTTAGCAAGTCATTTGTTATACTTTCTCTCTTTCATCACGATAGAAAATGAATTAGAAATTAAAGAAATTTGCGATAAGCATCCGTTAGTAAAGAATGAAAGTCGCAATTTACCAAATTTTCAGGATGTAATTAAGTTTGACGACATAGTAAATGATTTTTTTAGAAACAATGACACACAAACTATTTTTGAATATCTTCCTATTATGATGTGGTGGCTGCTAACTAATGTTCTTCCACTTCGACCAACCGAGTTTTTAATGCTTGAAAAGAACTGTTTGCGATCCACAATGCGCCATAATAGACAAGTATATTCAATTAAAGTTTCTAGAATTAAAGAAAATCCAAAAGATGAAGATATCGAAATTGATGAACATACGTATAAAATACTAAGCAAATCGATTTCAGATATTGATTATAGAGTAACTAACGATTCTCCTTACCTCTTTACTACAGACCTGTATTATTTTAGTAAAGAACGTAAATTAAAAAGAACAAAGTCAAACACAAGAATGAACCGAAGAGATTTTTATGACATTTTAAATAGATTTTATAAAAATGTAGTAAAAGGCATTTATCAAGAATTTGAACTCGAAAAAATTAAATTTGGTGATACTAGACATTTTGCTATTATCAATATGTGCCTACAAGGTTTCAATATGCTGTCAATTGCAAAAATGGCTGGACATAAAGATATTTATACTCAGGACAATTATTTCTCACATGCAAGCCAATTTGCTCAATCTTATGTTTATTCTTTAGCTCAAAAGAAATTGGAACATTCCATTACCACCAACACCAACAACGGCATAATCGGCTGGAAAAGGTTTGTTTATGATAAAGGTAAGGTACTTTCAACTTCCAACCTTGATCAGAACAAAATTGTAGGGAGAATACAATATGGATCTTGCACAGAAAGCAAAGATATTTTCCCGAGCAATTGTATTGAGGATTGTCGTTTTTGTAATAAATTTCTTTTCAATCCTACAATCTCAGAGTATGAAGAAGGAATTAAATGGCTGGGTGATTGCTCTCAAACAATAAAAGTAAAAATTTCCGAATCTATTCAGTTGATGCGCGAAATTGCATCTAAAGGAAACGGTAATACGTATAATAACTTCTCATCTGAAAATTTATTAAAAACTACATCAAGAAAACTCACCTCATTGATGGATATGAAGGCTACTCTCGATGCTAAAATTATGGAGGCTACAAATGAGCAAAAAGGAAAGGACTAATCGTGGAAAACCTCAAGAATGGACAGATCAGGATTTAAAACAGATGGCCTTAGAAGTAAAATACAAATTAAAAGGCCAAAAAATAACTCCATCACTACTGCAGCGTGAAACCGGCGTAGGGCGAAATACATGGAGCCGTCGAATGAAAGACTTGCTAGAGGAATTAAATAGCCCTATTATTCGTTCTATTCCTTTAAACGAAAACAATGACATTAATTTACCAAATATTGAACTTATCTTTGAAAAATACGCAAACAATAAAAGTATGCTTAAAAATGAGCTACTTCAGCTTGAAGTTATAATTTATCAGTTATATGAGGAACTGACAAAATACAAGGAAGAACTATCCAGTGATCATATTAATTATGAAGAAGTTCAAGATTTAAAAGAACAACTAAATAAAGAAAAAAAACGCGCTGACCATTATGAGCAACTTTATAATACAATAGTTGCTTCAAGTCTATATCCTCACCTACACGACCAATCTCCTTTACTAAAGGAGATTGGAATAAAAGATAAACTGGTCAAATTCGGAACTAATAAAGAAAGGAATCTGGACCTAAAAGATTTATCAAGAAATTTTCCTGATAGAAGTGAAGAAGCTAAAAGTAATGACGCTTCTGAAAAAACGGAATCAAAACGTCTAGAAATATTGTCTAAACTTAAAGGTAAGTTTGATTTGTGACTTACTAATTGTGTAAAAATCCCAATAAAAATGTCTTATCAACGACAAAACAAATAAAAAGGCAACCTTAATTTTACAAATTATTGGAAAATTAAGGTTGCCTTTTATCTTCTAATATAGCTACTTGTCATACTTTAGTTTTCAAAATTTCAATTTCTTTGTTTATCTATTAAATATAAAAGTTCTTTTGTCATCTTTTGCAACATTCTAATCTCATCTTCACTTCTATTAAAAAGCAGGTTTCTGTGACTTTCGATCAATGTTCTTTTATCATTTAAAACGTCTTGTTTTAAATCATCAAACTTTAGTAACTCATACGGAAATACTCCTAGACCTTCTGCCAATGTTTCAATAGTATTTAATGAAATATTTCTCTCACCACGTTCTATACCACCAATATAAGTGTTTTGTATTCCACATTGCTCCGCTAACTCTTCTTGTGTCATCCCCTTTTCTTTTCTTAATAAGCGAACCTTATTACCAACTAAAACCAAAAAGCTAGACATTTCCTTTCACCTCTCTAACTTAAGATTAGAGCAATGATTAGAAATAAAAAGATAACCATATTGTTTATTAAATAGAAAATAATACTTATAAGTATTATTTTTTATGTTAATAATGAGTTTTATGTAGGAGGTGCTGTAATGGAGAATGATACAAAGAATATAAAACAGAAACCCGATTGGAAATTGGTCGAGATAAAAGGCATAACATATTTCAGCGAAAGAGGTTATTCAATTCTATTTAAGATAGCCGACAACGAGGGTTACGATTTCGTAATCGAAAGAAATGGAGAATTTAAAAGAATCAATGTAAAAGTAGCTTTTAATGATAAAGTTAAGGTAAATAGTTGGTCAATATCTGCACCAGGTAATAAGACATGGCGATATAAACAGTATTCAGTAGATATTTATTTGGTTTGGCTGCCAGATAAAGAGAAATTTATTGAATTAGATGGAACATTTCTTGATGGAATTAATTCAAAATCAAGAACGATAACTAGGTACATAAAAGAGACCGAATCTTCCTAACCAAATCCTCTCCAAGAGCAGATTTTTATACAAAATATATTATCATTAGTAGTATATGCTATATTACAGGTTAACTGTTTTTCGAAAGGATGTTTAAAATAGTGAAAAAAAGGCTTTATATAAACAAGTTATGCATTATATCTTGTTTATATAAAGTCTTATAAACAAAAAAAACCACCAGAATTTTCTTAACGGGTTTACTTGTGAGGTGCAAAATCATAAATCGCACCACAATTCACAAAGTAATTCGCACGATTTTCACAACTGATTTCACAGTATAAATCACACTTAAAAAGGCTTAGAGAATTTTATCTCTGAGCCTTATTTTTTATAATTGCTTCCTCAACTAACGCACCCGTTACTTTAAGTACATTTTTTCACAAAGTTAGGAAGAAGAGATATTGTTTGAATGCACAGTATCGTTATACTGTGCTGCAAGTGACTTTCTTTTGTTTAATATTAAACAAAAAATAAATCTTTAGCATCACCTTTAAGCTATTAATATCTTTGAACAATTACACCAATTTTCTCAATGTATTTCTTACGATTGTAATTGCAATTCCTAACGCAACAAAAATGAGAAATGAAGTTGCAACAAATGTAATGAACAGGAATTCTAAAGAAAAGGTATACATGACACTTATAAATAGGATATTAATCAGCATACCTAGCATAATCGAAGGTACGATCCATGCTATTGACTCTTTTACAAAAGTAGAAGATACTTCTCTGAATCGCCATCCTATGTCTCTCATTGTCAAAATTTCTTCTTTTCTAATAAACAAAAAAGAAGATATGCTCTCTATAATGGTCGATACGGTAAGATAAACGCTAGCAACGAGTATAACAATTAATGAGAACACTAAAATACTATTAACATGTTCGCCTAGATTAGTTTGACCTGTAAGCTGATTTGTTGCAAACAAAGAAACAGGTACAAAATTAAACAATAGAGTGATTAAAGAAATTTGGATAAAACTGAGTAATATAAAACTTCGGTAATACATAAGGTTCTTTATCCAAATAGACTTAAACTTAATTATATTAGTTGTAGAAAAATTATTATGTCTGTCCCTTTTTGTACTTGTCCAGCTTATTAAAAATATAAGTAGTAAAATAATTAGAAAAGATGTAAACGAATAAATGTTTACTACTTCATATAAATAAAGACCTATTACCACAGTACCTGAAAATAACCCAGCAAATATCATGAGAAAAGTGTTTTCGAGCAAATAAAATTTTTGAATATGTCTCTTCTGCCAACCCAAATCGAGAAGTAAATCTCTTTCGCTAAGTCGAACTTGCTTTTTAAAAAGGTTGTTGTTAATGAAATATAGAATGCTGATGGTTAAAAATAAACCGGCTATGATCAGATTTGTTTGATTCCAACCGGTTGAAATAGATGCAGCTGCTCCAAGGCTTGTCCATGACTGCTTTACTTCACCGATTCCTTCTACATCCATGGTCATTTTAGATGGAGAAGCGCCTGCAACTATATCAATTTGGAAATTACCTATTTGGGAAACATCAATGATAATCTCATTAAGTTTTTTAATCGCATCGTCATTATAGGATTGAATACCACCAACCCTTAAACGAATCGCATCAATGGGTGCCTCCCCTTTTATATAAGTCGTATCATATAAGTTCATAATTCCATGTGCCGGGGAACTCACAAAGCTACCAGGTGTGACAGTTTCAAGAAGCATGGTTCCATCGTTCAAAGTTGATGGTGCCTGCTGATAAATTCCTAATGGACTAGCAGCGAGTGAATCTTGATGTGAACTCGTTGAAAAAGATCCAACTGGATACAATAAGAAAGGAATTTTATCACCAGTCATAACAGATTCTCGAGCAGAATAACCTCTCTCTTCTATTTTCCTATATGTAGGAACTCCACTATCTTTTCCAAACTGCTTAACTTCTAGTGTTTTACCATCTCGAATATCATAGTTTATCGGTTTTGCATGATAATAACGAGAAGATTCACCAACACCAAAACTAAAACCATCAGGTTCACTAAAGGTTCCATCATATTTATATAAGAGAGGTTCATAAAAGAATGGTCTAATATGAGCAGAAAGATCAATCTCAAAGTCTTGCATGTTTAATTGTTCAATACTTGTTAATTCTTTGAGAAAAGTGTGTGGATAATCCTCATGAAAAAAAAAGGGATCGTCTTTTTGGATATTAAACTGGTCTTTTAACTCTAATGTTTGGTTATTCCCCCAATCTAGTTGTGATACTGTTACTTCAGCTATTATTGGGATAAAAGAGTCTGATAAGTAAATAATAGGAATATGTTTACCTACCTCTAAATCCATATAGTTACTAAGTAAGTCTATAGGAATGGGCTTTTCAAGTGCAGATAGATCAATTCCAGTCAATTTCTCTTCTTCTTCCCTGTCGACTCCAACAGTTAAATGATAGGTAAGAGGCATATTAAACTCTGCTTTCATATCTTGACCATTGAAGCTGAGACCAGATTCTTCAACATAGTCATACCCTTGAGAATAGTCATGTTGTTCTAGAAAATAATAGTACCCACCCTTGTTACTTAGGGGATAATAATTAACACCATCAAATGTTTTATACTTCAGGTCTATATAGCTACTAAAACCCGGATAATCTAGTTGAAATGTTTTATTTTCTCCCGTAAAATACCCAACTGAAGCAACCGGGGCTGCAATTTCTACACCTTCTAATTCTTTTATCTTTTTCCATTCATCAATGGTAATCCCGCCATCACCATTCGTTAAATAGTTTTCTTCTACTTTCCCTAATGCCCGTTCTACAGGCGTTTGAGTACCTTCAGGACGTATTAAAATATCATAGCTACCTCTAGAATGTTGTTCAATGCTATCTTCCACTGTTGTATGAATATCAAACAATACCGAGATACAAATAGGACCCGCTATTAAAATAGCTACTAGTGAACAGAAAAATAACAATGAAGATCTGAAATTATTTCTTATTGAGTACCAACTATAACGTATCATGGTGTAATACCCCTTCAATAATCGAAATGACACTATCTCCCTCTTTTGCAACAATTTCATCATGAGTAGCTAAAACGATTGTGTGTCCCTTTTTACTAATTTGCCTTAATAGTTCTAGTATTATGTCACGATTATTAGTGTCCAAGTTCCCTGTTGGTTCATCACATAATAGTATCTTGGGTTCAGTTATTAACGCACGAGCAATTGCAACACGTTGTTGTTCTCCCCCTGAAAGTTGGTTGGGGAAATGTTCAATTCGATGACTTAAGCCAACTTCTTTAATTAATTCTAAAGCCTTCTCCTCAATTTTTTTTCGCTTTTCGTATGGTACCAGTGGTAGCATGATATTTTCTATAACGGAAAACTGAGGAAGCAACCTGAATTGTTGATAGATCGTCGCTACATTTTCTCGAATAAAATCATGCTTTCTGTCCATGGATAAATCTGAGAAATTCATTTGGTTAAGCAATATTGATCCATTCGTTGGTTCAATGGATCCAGAAATCAATTTTAAAAGAGACGTCTTCCCCGACCCAGATGGACCAACTAATGATACCCACTCTCCTAATCTAATTTGTAAGTTTATGTTGTCTAAGGTAGGGATATTCATATTCTGATAAGTTAAGTTTACATTTTTAAATTGGATCATTTTTATTAACTCCCAATTATCTTGTCTTTAATTAGTAAGAAGCAACTAAATTTTTTTGGTTCCTCCGATTCCAAAATAATTATAACACGTGGAAAGTTTTTGGGGACCTAAGTAATATATTTTTTGTCTTTTGGGCACTTAAAAATGCACATAACTAAATAAAATAACTCATTATGTGCATACAAAACAATTATGTGCAAATTATCTTTGTTATTTCATCTAATGTTATTAAAGTGTGGGATAAAAAACTAAATTATGTACAAATGAATTTATAGAGATATGCCAGTATCTGTTGCGATAACGATTTCATTAACGTCTTTGCGATTTAATTGCGATTTAACCGTTTGAAACTGCTTCCCTGTCTTTTTAATCACGACTAATTTTAGATGTGATGGTAGCATCGGTAAATCTTCTAATTTCCAAGACTTATACTTTTCGTCATATGTTTCTGGATCTGCTAGTGTGACTAAATGACCTAATGCCCACGTAACAATATATTTATCTCCTTCAAAAAATCCATTTCCTTTTTTCGTACAGTTTAATACTTTCGCTATATCTCTTCCCACGGAAGGCTTTTCTGCTAAAACGACAATTTTACTCATAAGAACATCCTTTCAAAATAACTACCCTTAACTATACCATAGATTGGGAATGATTAATTATATAGTAAGTCTATTGACGTTACAGCAAAAGACTCATGAAAATGACGAAAAAAAAATAGAGGATTTCAAAAAGCATATTCGCTTCTTTAAAATCCTCTAGTATTTATTGACTATTATTGTTGTGCTGAAATTGTATCTAACATTGCCCAGAAGCTTGGTCCAGCACCTTCTGCTGCTTCTTTTAATGGTAGAAATACTGTGAATTTAAATAAGTTCCCATTATAGTCTTTCGCTACATGGATTAGAGATGTAATCTCATTGTCTGTACGTATTTCTTCTAATATTGAATACTCAACACCGTCTAAAGGTACATCTGTATTTTCATGGATTGTTCCTTCAGCATGTTCTAAAATGGTTGCTTCTACTGATTCAACATTTACATCAGTACCTAATGGTTCAATACGCACAAAGAATTCATTATCATAGTCCATTAATAGTACATCTCTACCTGGTTCTTCAGCTTCTAATGAATACCCTTCAAGTACAAATAGAGAATAATCTAAATCACTAACTGTTAAATGAGCGATTCTTTTCTCTACTTCGCCTTCAACGATAACTTCTAGTTCTTTCATTTCTGGAATTAAGAGTTGTTCTTCATCATCTGCTGGCGTATCACCATTTGTTTCATCAGTCGGGCTTTCACCTGTACCGTTATCCTCATCAACTATTTCTTCTGATGGTGTATCATCAATCTCTTCTTCTGGTGAAGTTGTAGTCCCACACGCTGCAAGTGCTCCGACTAAAATTGCTGAAAGGATAATTGTTTTTAATTTTTCCATTTTAAAGTCCCCCTTTATATGTTTTAAGCTTGATTCAAATAGTTAGTCGTTATTTAAAATGAAAAGGTTACACAAAAGTCCACCATCAACAATTTGTTACGTTTGTAAATGGTGGACACCGATTATGCTAAAAGATGCTTGTATTCGATTGTCCAAAATAATTCAAACAAGGTTTAGTGTAAAATCAATCTTCATCCTCGCTGTACATATCATCTATCGCTTGAAGCTTTGCAATTTCATAGAGGCCTACTACTTCAGTATGAAACATATCTGTCCACCCTGCTACAACTGTGCCATCTTTTTTCTTATATACATAGGCAATTGATTCAACGTCACCTGATTCAAGTTCTTTTTTTAGCATCTCCACTAACATTTTCGGAGTGATTCTTCCTTCTTTCTTAGCTCTGTACTCATTTACATCACTCAAAAGAAATCCTCCTTATATAATGAATTTCTTAAACAGACACAATCTTTATTATACATGCTCTACACCAAAGTGGGTATATAACTTTCATTTGAATTTTTACTTTGAAACAAATGTAGGAGTCGTATATAATCTAGTAAGTGTGCAATTTTTTAAATGCAAAAATTATTATATCACAAGAACCAACTAGTTTACCCTCGTAAACTTTAAAAAATATAAGTATAGTAAGATAATTGAATTTAAATAGAGAAAGTAAGGTGTCGAACATGAGTGTGTTAACTGTACAAAATTTAAGTCATGGCTTTGGTGACCGTGCGATTTTCCAAAATGTTTCTTTCCGTTTATTAAAAGGCGAACATATTGGTTTAATTGGGGCAAATGGTGAAGGGAAATCTACCTTCATGAACATTATCACTGGGAAGCTAATGCCTGATGAAGGAAAAGTATTTTGGTCTAAAAATGTGAGAGTAGGTTATCTTGACCAGCATACAGTACTTGAGCGCGGAATGACGATGCGTGATGTGTTGAAAACAGCATTTAAATATTTATTTGATATGGAAGCTGAGATGAATGAAATCTGTGACAAAATGGGAGATGCAACCCCTGAAGAATTAGAAAAGCTTCTTGAAGGTTTAGGTGTGATTCAAGACTCTCTTACGAATAATGATTTTTATATTATTGATGCAAAGATTGAAGAGATTGCGCGCGGCCTAGGACTTGATGAAATCGGTTTAGAAAAAGATGTTCAAGATTTAAGTGGTGGTCAACGTACGAAAGTATTACTTGCGAAGCTTCTTCTAGAAAAACCAGATATTTTATTACTTGATGAGCCGACGAACTATCTTGATGAACAGCATATTGAGTGGTTGAAGCGGTATCTTCAAGAGTATGATAATGCCTTTATCTTAATCTCTCATGATATTCCATTCTTAAATAGTGTAATCAACCTTATTTATCATATGGAAAATCAAGAGTTAAATCGCTATGTAGGTGATTACGATAACTTCAAAAAGATCCACGAGGCAAAGAAACAACAAGTAGAATCTGCATTCAAAAAGCAACAACAAGAAATTTCTGAGTTGAAAGACTTTGTTGCTCGTAATAAAGCTCGTGTATCTACACGTAATATGGCCATGTCTAGACAGAAGAAGCTAGATAAAATGGATGTAATCGAACTTACAAAAGAAAAGCCAAAACCAGAATTCAACTTTAAAGAAGCAAGAACACCAAGTAAATTAATTTTTGAAACAAAGGATTTAGTTATCGGTTATGATGAGCCATTATCAAGACCCCTAAACCTTCGGATGGAACGTGGACAAAAGATTGCTTTAGTTGGGGCGAATGGTATCGGTAAAACAACGTTACTTCGTAGCATTTTAGGTGAAATCAACCCTATTTCAGGAACGGTAGAACGCGGAGAAAACCAATTTACTGGCTATTTCGAGCAAGAAGCAAAAGGAAATAATAACAATACGTGTATTGATGAGATTTGGAGTGAGTTCCCTGCATTAGGACAAGGTGAGGTTCGTTCTGCTCTTGCCAAATGCGGCTTAACAACGAAACATATTGAAAGTAAAATTATGGTATTAAGTGGTGGAGAAAAAGCAAAGGTTCGCCTCTGTAAATTAATCAACAGAGAAACAAACATTCTCGTACTCGATGAGCCAACAAACCACTTAGATGTTGACGCGAAAGACGAACTAAAACGAGCGTTAAATGCGTACAAAGGATCTATCCTACTCATATCCCATGAACCTGAGTTCTACCAAGACGTAGTAACAGAAACATGGAACTGTGAATCATGGACAACTAAATTAGTATAAAAGAAATCCCAAAAAGGAATTACTTATTCCTTTTTGGGATTTCTTTATGCAATGAGCGAAGTCGCATCTTTATAGCCTTGAACCTTTCAAGGCGCGTAGCGAACGGAGCCATTGCCATCTTGGGATACCCTACTATATCACTATTTCCTTATCGTTACCTGCCCTGAGTACGTCCTTCTACCCATCAAACTCTTTCCAAACGCCACTACTAACAGAACAATATTCATCAGCACAATCACACTAGATGCAAATATTATTAGTGCATTTCCTCCGTTAAACACTAACGCACCCATTACCATGATTAGTAGACTCATAATCACTATTTTAGCTAGTGACTCCTCAAGTTTTTCTGTATCTAAATGTAAATATAGTAACCTACATGCAAGGAACATGCAGATAATTGCAGAAGAATAAATTACACCAGGTATCAGCAAATCTAATAGAAGGTGAAAGCTAAACGTCGCTGGTCCAAACCCTTCTCCATTTGATAGTGCAACTAGTGTAAGAGCTTCTTTAAATTCCAATATAGTTTTAGCTAATGGTAATGTATTGGCGTCGTTCGTAAATAGTTTTCCTAGGAATGCTAGAATAAATCCTATAAATGCAAATAAATAAGAGTAAAACAAATTAGCCCCCCTCCCTTTCTATACTAATCTATTCAAATGAATGCTAGATTAGGACCATTTTCTAGTATGGGAGACTAATTTTTTATCTATATAAACGATTTGTAATTAATATTATTAGAAAAGCTGTTGACGGTTATGTAGTACCATACTATAATAAAACCAACTAAACATATATGAATTATAAAATATAAGGAGCAGGTGAACAAAATGACCGTAAAAAACATCTATTTCCCATTTGAAAATGTACATTTATCAGGAGTGTTTCATTATCCGAAACCAGAGCAGAATAGCAAGAAGCCTGCAATTGTTTTCGCTCATGGCTTTGTTGGAAGTAAAGTTGGTGAGCATCGCTTATTTGTTAAGGCTGCACGCTTTTTTGCTGAAAGAGGGTACATTGTTTTTCGTTTCGATTTTCGTGGGTGTGGTGAAAGTGATGGGGATTACGGTGATGTTACTGTTTCAAATCAAATAAAGCAATTAGAGGCTGCAATTAAGTATGTAAAGGCTCAAAAGGAAGTTGACGGCAATGATATTACCCTTATTGGCCATAGTTTAGGTGGTGCAGTTTCTACTCTAACTGCTTCAACGAATGACGATATTCAACGTCTTATTCTTTGGTCACCTGTTGCACGACCATATAAAGACATTACAAGAATTACTGGTATGGCAGCAGTGAAAACAGCAAACGAAACAGGGAACTATGACTATCTAGGGTTTAATATAAGCAAAGAATTTTTTCAAGATTTAAAAGTCCATCATCCTCTTGAAGCGATTTCGTCTTACGAGAAGCCATTTTTCGTCTTACATGCTGAAGTTGATGAGGATGTCCCGAAGGAAAATGCGTTCGATTATAGTATGAGTTACAATAAACGTTCACAACAAAGCAAGAAAAATTATACTTTAATTAGAGAGTCTGACCACACATTTTCAGGTACAAATTTTGAAAATGACTTATTTGAAAAAACATTTCAATGGCTACTTGTCGAAAGCCAGCTAGAATATAAACGTAAAGCTATCTAAGTTAAAAATCCCCACATTGTTTTTTATGACAATGTGGGGATTTTTATATATTTACTTGTATAAATGTGGTACTCTGCTCTCGAACACAGGTACATTATTTCGAACTTCTTTAACTTGTTCTAACTTCATTTCTACAGTCAGTGTTTCTTCCTGATCTTTTGTACCTTCGCAAATAATTTCACCCCAAGGATTAACTACTAACGATTGTCCTGCAAATTCCACTCCATCATACTCTCCAACACGATTACATGAAACAACAAACATTTGGTTCTCGATTGCTCTTGCTAATTGTAGGTATTTCCAATGATCTTTTCTTGCATCTGGCCATTCCGCGACAATAAATAATACTTCTGCACCTTCTAATGCAAGTGAACGAGCTAGTTCTGGAAAACGTAAGTCATAGCATATAATAATCCCCATTTTCTTACCTTCTAGCTCAAATGTTACACTGTGATTTTTTCCACCTTCTAAAAATAAATGTTCATTGAGCATTGGCACTAGGTGAATCTTATCGTATACATATACTTCTTCCCCTTTTCGATTAAAAACAACTGCACGGTTGTACACTTTATCATCTTCAACCGTCGCGAATGAACCACCGACAATATTTACTTGATGGTGTAAGGCAAGTTCACGCAAAAAATGATATGTATGCTTTTCGTTTGTTTCTGCTACGTTCTCTAAATCAGTCAATGTATAAGCAGTCGTCCACATTTCGGGAAGTACAAGTATGTCTGGCTTTTCCTGGTTCATAACCTTTACCGTCCAGCTTTTTACTTTATCTCGATTTGCAACAGGATCACCAGGTATGATATCCATTTGATATATCGCTATTTTCATGAATCAAACCTCCCTTATTTAAAAAGTTTTAATTTATCGATACGTTCAACTGCTTCGAGAATTCGTTTCTCATCCTCTAATAAACCTACACGTACATACCCTTCTCCTGTTTCCCCAAAACCTCTGCCTGGGGCAACTGCAACATGTGCTTCGTTTAAAAGTTTTGTGGCAAAATCATCAGAAGACATTCCATTAGGACAAGCTAGCCATGCAAAAAAGGACCCTTCTGGTGCTGTTACGTTCCAGCCAATTGACTTTAAGCCATTAATTAAAGTATTCCTTCTTGTCTCATAAAGGGAAACAAGGTCTTCAACACAATTCTGAGGACCTAACAAAGCTGTAGCTGCAGCTTGTTGGATACCCCCAAATAAGCTCACATACATATGATCCTGATATAAATTTAACGCTTCTATCACATCAGGGTTTCCAACAGCAAATCCTACTCGCCACCCTGCCATATTATATGTTTTTGAAAGCGTATATATCTCAATCCCTACATCTTTTGCACCTTCTACCTCCAAAAAGCTCGTTGGCTTCTTTCCATCAAAACCAATCGCGCCGTAGGCAAAATCATGAACTACACAAACATCTTCTTTTTTCGCAAAAGTGACCGTTTCGTTAAAAAATTCCTTCGACGCAACGGAACCTGTCGGGTTATTAGGATAATTAAGAAAAAGTAATTTCGCTTTTTCTAATGCTTCTCGTGAAATGGAGTTATAGTTTGGCAGAAAATCATTTTCTTCTTTAAGAGGCATCATCTCCATTTTTCCACCTGCTAACGCAACCCCAGACCAGTAATCAGGGTACCCAGGGTCAGGTACAAGTGCCACATCTCCAGGATTTAGAAAACATTGACTAATTTCCACTAAGCCACCTTTTCCTCCAAATAAAATACATACTTCACGCTCCGGATCAATCTTCACATTATATTCTCGCTCATAAAATTCTGCTATTGCTTCCTTGAGAAAAGGGTAGCCACGAAACGGTGGATATTTATGAAATTTAGGATTATCACTGGCATCTTTCAAGCTCTTCACAATATGTGATGGTGTCGGTTGATCAGGGTTCCCTTGTCCGAAAAGAATGACGTCGTTTCCTTGTTTTTTTAAATTGTTAATATTCTGAACTAATTTCGCGAAATATTGTTCAGGTAAGGCGTTCATTCGGTCATTCATTTTAAAATGTTTCATCTTCTCCTCACTCCTACACGTACTTATATCTTTGTTATGTTAAACGTTATTTTACATGAATGTAGTTCTAATGTTAAGAAATAAATGGTACCTACTCTGTTAGTTATTTGAGGATAAGGTACATGGCTTACGAGCATGATAAGAAAAAACTTATAGAAAGGAGTTTTTAAATGAGACATGCAAATGCCCTTTTAATAAAGTTTTTAATGGTTGCTGTAATACTGTTCTTAGTATTGACACTCGGTATTGGTGTATCGGTATTTAATGTGTTGATTTTCAGTGCTATTTTATCCTTACTCGCCTATTTTATAGGGGATTTACAAATTTTACGTCATTCGAATAATATCACTGCAACAATAGCTGATTTTGCTCTCTACGCAATTGGTATATGGTTGCTTGGAACATGGCTCCTTCCTCCAATAGCTGGATTTATCGGGGCTGGTATTATCGCTGCTGTTTTTATTTCAGTTGGAGAATGGTTTTTTCACAGATTTATGGGAATGTTCATTTTTATTGGAGAGTTAGAGTCAACGAATGTGCTACAAACAGAAGATGATAAGCTCGTAACAGAGTTTGCGGAAGATGAAGAAATAGAAAAAGCAATTAAAGAAAAGGAAGAAGAGTAGATTATATCTAATATAAAGAAGCTCAGTCTGTTATGTGGAAGGACTGAAAAAGTCCAATCTAGAAGCCGCTGAAAAAGTGAAAATCACTTTTCAGCGGCCTCTGTTATGTGAA
The DNA here is from genome assembly GCF_002335805.1 of Bacillus sp. FJAT-45350. Classification (NCBI taxonomy): domain Bacteria; kingdom Bacillati; phylum Bacillota; class Bacilli; order Caryophanales; family Bacillaceae; genus Bacillus; species Bacillus sp. FJAT-45350. The sequence goes on from NZ_NISU01000001.1 coordinate 1,635,527, forward strand.
TTGAGCTACTTTTTCTACTTATTTAAGCCGTTAATTGAACTTCTTCGGGTTTTTGTCTTTTCATCGAAATTAAATAGGAGACAATAAAGATAAACATAAATAAAATTGAAAGTTGATACATTAGCGCATAACCGGTGAATGAAGCGACCACACCAAGAACTACAGCTCCCCCAGCTACACCTAAGTCAATTGAATTTAAAAACATTCCATTTGCCATCCCTCTTTCACTAGGGAGAGCTTCTCTTATCATCCATGCTTGGAGTGTCGGCTGGATCGCTCCATAGCCTAGACCATATAACAATCCGGCTAGCATAAGCATCCAGTTATTCATCGATAACGATAATGTTACTAAACTACTAATTGTAAAAATTGAACCTCCAAGTAAGACAAGCGTTGGACCTTTAACATCGTAGAACCTCCCTGCAAATGGACGAACCGTTACCATTGCTAGTGCATGAAGTAAGAAGAATAATCCTACATTGCCTATATTTGCTTCAGCTCCATATAAAGCAATAAATGCAATAATTCCACCAAATGTTAACGAAAGCATAAGGTTTAAGAAAAATGGGAAAAACATTTTTTTATCGAAAATTTTAACCTTACCGGTACTTTCCATTTTAGGGCTCGGTAGTTTTCTGACTGATAACGCTAATGGAATAATGAGTAATAAGACTACAAGAGTTGTCAGGATAAGAATACCAAAGCCATGATTGCCTAATAAAAATAAGCCGGCAAATGGGGCTAGTGCTAAAGCAAACCCGATTGACAAGCCAAAATACCCCAATCCTTCCCCCATACGCTTTATAGGAATTGCATTAGATGCCATTGTAGGAAAGGCTGTACTCGTCATACCAAATCCAAAACCGAAAGTAAGTCTTAATAGTAAGAGTATAAATAAAGATTGGACGAAGTAATATCCAATCGTTGAGATAATAGCTATCGCTAAACCAACAAAAAGGATTGTATTTCTACTTCCTTTTTGAATTGCTCTCCCAGAATAGATTCTTGCCCCTATCGCAGCTACTGACGCAAAGGTTGTAACTAAACTAAGTACGAATGCATTTGGGTTATATTCTTCCTGAACATATAAAGGGAAGCTCGATACAAGCAAATGTAAGTTCACAAAAACAAGTAAGTTACAAATAATTAAAATGACAAAGTCTTTCGACCATAGCTTTTCTTGTTGATCAATCTTCATGATGTTCATTCTCCGTTATCATTGTAATATTGTTGTTCACTTTAAAAAGTAACTCCTTTAATAAATGCCGTTCTTCATCCGTAAACCCCTTGGTCAAATCTTCCCATACACTTTTTTCAATAGGGATAGTTTCTTTTAATACAGACCTTCCTTTCTCCGTCACAAATACAAGGGAAACACGACGATCTTTCTCACTGCTCTTTTTCTCGATTAACCCTTTCTGAAACAATGAATCTAATATTCTTGTAATAGTCGGTTGATCCTTTTCCGAACGGATTGCGATCTCCTTCTGAGAAATACCGTCTTTATCACTTAAACGGTAAAGTACGGACCACTGCTCTGGAGTAATGCAAAACACTTTTAATCTATTCAATACTACTTGACTAGACCTACGATGTGTCACACTAATCAAAAAGCCAAGAGATTGATTCATTAAATTGTAATTCATTTCATTCTTCTCCTCAAAAAAATACTTGTTATGACAATTATATGCACGACAAGTATTCTCGTCAATGGATAAAGCTAGGTTGATAATGCAAAGTATTATTAGTTACTTAAATGAACATGATTTTCTTACAAAGATGACTTCTGCTAGTTCACGTGCTATAAAAGTAGATAAGTATGGAAAGATAGATATTTTAATAAACAACGCAGGTGTTTCCCGTTTTAAAAATGTATATGAGCTAACTGTAGATGATTGGGATGATGTGTTAAATAGTAATCTTAGAGGTACGTTTTTATGCTCAAAAGAAGCTGCAAAATATATGAAGAAAAATAAAAGTGGAGGATCGATTGTAAATATCTCTTCCACCCGAGCAACAATGTCCGAAAAAAATTCTGAAGCGTACGCTGCCTCAAAAGGTGGGATCCTTTCACTGACACATGCTCTTGCCCTTTCACTAAGTGACAACGCAATTCAAGTCAATGCAATCAGTCCTGGATGGATTGAAACAGGTGATTACAACGAGCTAAGTGAAATTGACCATAAACAACACCCTTCTCAAAGGGTTGGAAAACCAGAAGATATTGCACCAGCATGCCTCTTCCTCACGAATAAACAAAATAATTTCATCACAGGTGAAAACCTAGTCATCGACGGCGGAATGACAAAAAAAATGATCTACAAAGAATAACCAAGAAAAAAAGAACTCGAATTACCCATTAACAATTAGCAATTCGCAATTCATAACTCATAATTCATAATTCAAAAATCCCCCTCCCACTACTACTCTCTTCTCATTAATGTTATACTGGTCTATAGATTGTTTTTTTATGGAGGAATGAATATTCATGATTACTGTTAATAACGTTGGTTTGCGCTTTGCAGACAAAAAGCTTTTTGAAGAAGTAAATATTAAATTTACTCCAGGTAACTGCTATGGACTAATTGGTGCAAACGGTGCGGGTAAATCAACATTTTTAAAAATTTTATCTGGGGAAATTGAACCTCAAGCAGGGGATGTACATATTACACCAGGTGAGCGTCTTGCTGTACTTAAGCAGAACCACTTTGAATTTGAAGAGCATGAAGTATTAAAGGTTGTTATTATGGGCCACGCTCGACTTTATGAAGTGATGCAAGAAAAAGATGCTATTTATATGAAAGAAGATTTTTCTGATGAAGATGGCATTAAAGCCGCTGAACTTGAGGGTGAATTTGCTGAAATGAACGGTTGGGAAGCAGAGTCTGAAGCAGCAATCCTACTAAAGGGTCTTGGTGTTTCTGAAGAATTGCATAATAAGAAAATGGAAGACCTATCAGGTTCTGATAAAGTAAAAGTCCTCCTTGCCCAAACACTATTCGGTAAGCCTGACATCCTAATAATGGATGAGCCTACCAACCACTTAGACCTTAAAGCTATTCGCTGGCTTGAGGATTTCTTAATCAACTTTGAAAATACGGTTATTGTCGTATCCCATGACCGTTACTTCTTAAATAAAGTATGTACACACATTGCTGACTTAGACTTTAACAAAATTCAGCTTTACGTTGGTAACTATGACTTCTGGTATGAATCAAGTCAATTAGCATCGAGAATAGCGAATGATGCAAACAAGAAAAAAGAAGAAAAAATTAAAGAGCTACAAGCGTTCGTTGCAAGATTTAGTGCCAATGCCTCTAAATCAAAACAGGCAACATCTCGTAAGAAGCTTTTAGATAAAATTACATTAGACGATATTAGACCATCTTCTCGTCGTTATCCTTACGTACACTTTACACCAGAACGTGAAGTTGGAAATGACTTATTATTAGTTGATGGATTATCAAAAACAATTGACGGTGAAAAGGTATTAGACAACGTTTCTTTCCGTATCAACCAAGGTGATAAAATCGCCCTTGTAGGAGATCAAGAGATTGCAAAAACTACACTTTTCAAAATTCTTATGGGTGAAATGGAAGCGGACAGTGGTTCTTTCAAATGGGGATTAACAACATCTCAAGCGTACTTCCCTAAAGATAACTCAAAGTATTTTGAAGGCTGTGACCTAACTCTTGTAGACTGGTTACGTCAATTCTCACCTCAAGATGATAGCGAAAGCTTCCTACGTGGATTCTTAGGAAGAATGTTATTCTCAGGTGATGAAGTATTAAAGAAAGCAAGTGTCCTTTCAGGGGGAGAAAAAGTTCGTTGTATGCTTTCAAAAATGATGTTAAGTGGTGCAAATGTTCTTCTATTAGATGAGCCTACCAACCACTTAGATTTAGAATCAATTACAGCTGTTAATAATGGTTTAACGAACTTTAAAGAGTCATTAATCTTCTCTTCTCATGACCACCAATTCATTCAAACGATTGCAAACCGCATCATTGAAATTAAATCGGATGGTACGATTATTGATAAAGAAATGACGTATGACGAGTATCTAGAGTCTTATAAGTTAAGTAGCTAAAGAACATATTACAATAGAGTTTTTTTCTTTTGTATAGTTCGAAGCAACGAGCGAGGTCGCTACATGTTTGAATGTCAGCCTATGAGTGGGTTTCTCAGGTGACGAGTAGCGTACGGAGCCATTGCTCTCCAGTGAATTACTTCCAATTTTTTAAAATTCTATCAAAAAGGACTGTATTCAATTTCACGAATACAGTCCTTTTTTCATTTTCTCACCTATCTTATCTTGCTTTCACTAGTACCCTTCAGTTATCACTCTTTTAAGTACTAAGTCAAGATAATTTACATGCAATCTTTACACGCATATGGTACTCTAACTGATAGAATTAATGGACGAAAGGACTTAGATGATGGAAAGTAATCTTCATGAACATTTTAAAAGACAAGCCCTCTACTGGCTGAAAGGAAAAATGACGGATTTATGTGCTAGCGAAGTGAAACTATTTGTCCGAAGAAAAAAATTAAAAGCTGATTCTCTCGGCATTAATTTAAAAAGAAAAGAATCGCGAATTATTGAAGTCAAAGTGTCTAGAAGTGATTTTTTGCGAGATGACGTTCTCCATGCGCCATATGGTTATCATGCCATTGCAGATTATGCCTATCTGATGACACCTGTCAACCTACTTAAAAATGAGGAAGTACCTAAAGGGTATGGTCTATTAGAAATCGATGAGTTTGATAACATCAAAGTAAAGAAAAATCCGACACGTAATCCAAAACCAATCATGACTCTTGATACACTTATTAAACGTACAGGACGTGCGGCTACAAATGCTGTTCTTTTTCAGGAACTATCAAAGGAAACGAAGGATACAACAGCTGGTGCTTTTTCTAAGAAAGCAAAGATACATCTAATAAGCGCAACTTGCCCTACGTGTAAAAAACGAAACAAATATTTAATTAAGACTGATCAAGATGAAGTAACTTGTAAAGGGAAAAGATGTAAAGAAACAATTCCTTTAGAGCGAGCTCGAGTGCATGTTGTTACTTCTTACAATGAAGATTTCTATGAAGAAATTAAAATGTTGATGGACGGGGAGTGTTAATGTTGAGTTATGTTTTTTGAATTATGGATTGAAAACCTTTTTAATTTCTAAAGTGTAAGTGCTGTTGGCACTTACGCTTTTGCTTGTTACTATGCTTTTTTCCATGAGTCGTTAAGATATTATTGCTATTTGGAAAGCCATACATTAAATACCGGGATTCATAATAAGAAAAATCCTACCCAAATTGGATAGGACTTCCACTACTTTATTTAATTCCGATTAAATATTTTGGCATTTTGTATCGCATCGACCCATTTATCTAGAAGCCCTACTTTTTTAACTTCTAATTCATTTAAGTCAGACGTGTAAATTTTAAAGTTATTTTTTCCGTTATTTTTTGCAAAATACATTGCCTTGTCCGCATGGTCGATCAGTGTTTCTTTATCTTCACCATCGTCTGGGTACATACTTACACCAATACTTAGTGAGATCTTCGCTTCTTGTTCATTAATCAGATATGGTTGGCTAACATTATCTAGAATTCGTTGGGCAATTGTTTCAATTTCTTCATTATTCGTTTCTTCAAAAACAACGATGAATTCATCCCCACCAATTCTTGAAATTAAATCCTCGTCTCTAATTGAATGATTGAGTCTACTTACCACTTCTTTAAGTAGTGTATCTCCCGCTTCATGACCTAACGTATCATTTACAATTTTAAAATCATCTAAGTCGATAAACATTAATGTAAAGTTATGGTTGTGTCTCTTCGAACGTGCGAGCGCCTTTTCAATATGACGGTCTAATAATTTCCTATTAGGTAAGTCTGTTAAATCATCAAAATAAGCAAGTTGCTTCAATTCATTTTGTAAGAGTACTCGCTTAGTAATGTCGATAAGTTGACCATTTATTTTAGTCACTTTTCCTTCTGAATTCTTAATTGGCTCTGCTTTTTTTATCAGCCATTTTTCTTCGGATTCTGGGTGAATAATTCGAAACTCTACTTTCGTTGAATGCCCAAGCATTAATTGTTTTTCATCTTCTTCGATTGTTACACGATCATCAGGATGAACAAATTCCTTCCAGAAGTAAGGATTATGACCAAATTCTTCTTCTAAATAATACCCAAAAATTTGTTCAGCACCCTTTGAAAAATAGACTTGGTTCTTTTGTAATTCTAACGAAAATACGGCACCATCTAAGGAGTTTATTAGTAACTCATAATCTTTGTTTTGTTGTTCTAATTCTTTCTGGCTCTCTTCTAATTTATCATTTTTTACTTTCAAATCCTGAGATACGACTATAAGTCTCTCATACCTTTTACTGAGCCATATTGATAGAGTAGCAATGAAAATAACTATGAGCATATTCATAAAGTGTATAGAACTATAATCATTTCTTATTATATCAAATACGGTATATGCAGCAAGTAAAGTTGTAAGTAATGCTCCTAATGTTATAATACTTTTTTGTTTCATGATCCACCTATTTCCAAACGTAATTATTACTATCTAAATGTGTTTAACCCTAACTATCATACCTTCTTCGCCTAATGTTTTCAATAACAAAAGTACATCTATCAATGACATTATGTTTATAGTAGATTTTCAATTTTTTAGTAAAAAGATAGAAGTTGTCTTACAGGTGTATAACAACCTTTTAAGACAACCTCGCTATATATCTTATTTATTCCTTTTCGTTAAAAATGCTTCAATTCTTTCTTTTTTTTCCTCTGTTTCAAAACAAGCTCCAAAAAGTTCTGCTTCTGTACGGTAACCCTCTTTTTCTGAACCAAGCCAACCTGCATTTATTGCTTGCATACAATACTTAAGTGCTATCGCTCCATTTTGCGCTATTTTTTCTGCAAGTTCTTTTCCTGCATTATCAAGTTCGTCATTCGCATAAACACCGTCAAGAATTCCAAGCTGCTCAGCCTTTTCAGCACCAATTTTTGCGCCTGTTAATATCATTTGTTTCGCTTTTGAAAGGCCAATGACTTTTGGAAGGCGCTGCGTTCCGCCTGCACCTGGAATAAGTCCAAGTGTTACTTCAGGGAAACCATATACACTATTCATAGCTCCAAGACGAATATGACAAGCTAGAGCTAATTCCATCCCTCCACCAAGACAAGCTCCTTCAATTAATGCAATGATAGGTTTTGGAAAGGATTCCATTCTATCCATAAGGTGATGTCCGATATAAGAAGTTTCAGTTCCTTTCGCTTTTGTATCGATTTCATTAAACTCATTTAGCTCTGCTCCAGCCATGAAGTGACCATTACTACCTTTTAAAATGACAGCTTTTATCTTATCGTTATTTTCAATCACGGATAACGCCTCATGTATATCACTCATCGTTTTAAAGCTAATTGTATTTACAGGGGGATTATTTAATGTAATGTATGCAATCTCTTCCAGTAATTCTACTTGTACATTTTTTTTAACTTTGTTTTGGTTCGTCATATTTTCCTCCTAATATTACATTCTCTCAATAACTACCGCTCCTCCAAGACCACCACCAACACAAAGAGTAGCAATTCCATACTGTTTGTTTAAGTCTTTGAGTCCATTTAGCAATGTAACTAGTAATCTAGCTCCTGTTGCTCCGACGGGATGGCCTAAAGCGATTGCCCCACCAAATGGATTTACCTTTTCTCTATCAATACCTAATCTACTAATACAAGCTAATGTTTGTACGGCAAACGCTTCATTTAATTCAAAAAGGTCAATGTCATCGATTGTTAAATTAGTCTTTTCTAATGCCTTTGGAACAGCGTGTACAGGACCTAATCCCATTCTCTTTGGATCAACCCCTACACTAGCATATGACAACACTTTAGCAAGTGGTTTATAGCCTAATAACTCTGCTTTTTCTTTGCTCATAAGAAGTAATCCAGCCGCACCATCATTCATTCCACACGAATTACCCGGTGTTACTGTCCCTTCTTTTTTAAAAGCAGGTTTTAGTTTTGAAAGACGTTCATAGGTAATACCTGCTCCTGCAAGCTCATCTTCTTCAATCGTATAAACCTCTCCTCTTCTTCCTTCTACTTGAACAGGAACGATTTCTTTTGCAAAAACACCATCTTTATTCGCTTTTTGTGCTTTTTCGTAGCTTGAGATTGCGTAAAGGTCTTGTTGCTCCCTTGTAATAAATTCCTCCTCAGCAACTACTTCTGCGGTTTCACCCATCATCATATTTTCAACCGGGTCATGTAACATTTCCCATAATTTATCGGTGAGCTGTTGATGTCTCATTTTAAATCCATTTCTTGCTCCACGTACAATGTATGGAATCTGACTCATACTTTCAGCGCCAATTACTAGACTAACCTCAGAATCACCCGCTTTAATAGCTTGAACTCCATTGATAAAAGCTTGTAACCCTGAGGCGCAATTTTGAGCAACAGTATAAGAGGAAATCTCTGTTGGTAAACCTAACTCTAACGCTGCAATTCTACCTAAGTTAGGTGCATCTGATGATTGATCTACGTTTCCTGCAATAATTTGGTCAATTTCCTTTGGATTTAACTTTGTTTCATCTATTAAATCTTTTATTACGATTTTCGCTAAATCTTTGGCTGTAATATCTCTAAGCTTTCCATTAAATTGTCCAATCGGTGTTCTTTTTGCACTTACAATTACTACTTCATTCATTGTTCCACCCCTAACTCTCTTTATCTACTTACTATCTATTGTTCCCTTATTATTAAAAGGTTCTACTTGTCTTACAGGAGAGACTAACGGGAACTGACCAAGCTGTGAAAAATCATAAACAGATTGCAATAGTAATTTATAAACTTCTTCAACCTTCGTAATTAATAAATACTTTTTATTTGATAAAACCCAACAAGTAACTACTTCATCTAATGAGCCAAAAATTACTTTTCTTATTGTTCTTGCTGATATATCATTTCTAAAAATTCCTTGGCCCTGTCCTTTAGTAATGGTTGTTTCAATTAATTGAAAATAGCGTCGTACACCTTCTAACCGCGACTCTCTTATATTTGCATTAGACTGCCTTGACTCGATTTGAATCACTCTTGCCAATTCATAATCATTACCAAAGAAATCTAAATGATTTCGAATTAATTCGTACAGCATCATTCTCGGATCATGCATATGTTCAATAATCGTTTCAGCTCTTGGGACAAACTGATGATAGATTGCTGTATGGAAGAGTTTTATTAAAATATCCTCTTTATTTTGAAAATATAAATAGATCGTACCGTCTCCAACCCCTGCTTCTTTCGCGATTCGAGATACTGATGTACTATGATAGCCTTCATCTGCAAATACCTTCTTAGCAGCCGTTAATATTAAATCGGATTTATTACTTTTTTTTCTTGTCATTTTTTCACCTTTGTTTAATTATTTATGTCGTCGCCATATCACGTAAAGGTCCTTTTGTAATTTTACCTACTGCATTCTTAGGAAGTTCTGTTAATTTAATAACTTTCTTTGGACAACGGTAATTTGCCATTCTTTTCTGACAATAATGAATAATATCATCTTCAGAAATTGTAGCCTTCTCTCGTAATACAACATAAGCGAGAACTTCTTCTCCGTATAGCTCATCAGGAACACCAACAACAGCAGCTTCTAAAACCTCTGGGATTTGATACAGTATTTCTTCAATTTGCTTAGGGTAAATGTTCATACCACCACGAATTATTAAATCTTTCTTTCTATCTACAATATAAAAGAAACCATCTTCATCTTTATACCCTATATCACCTGTATAAAGCCAGCCATCTTTAAGAGTTTTCTTCGTTTCGTCATCTCTTTTTAAATAGCCTTGCATCACATTAGGTCCTTTTATTATTAATTCACCTTTTTCTCCCGTTGGAACTTCACTACCTTCTTCATCTACAACTTGTAATTGTTGACCAGTAAGGACACGCCCTATAGAACCGACTTTCCTTTTTCCATCAATTGGGTTTAATGTTGTGGCACATGTTCCTTCAGAAAGTCCCCAACCTTCAATCAATTTAAAAGGGTAACGAGATTCAAACCGTTCAAATAAATTTAAAGATACTGGTGCTGCACCACATATGCCAAACCGTAATGATTGTAAATTATACTTATTTTCTTCATTTTTTGGAAGGTTTGCTAGCATTCCGTATATCGTTGGAACTGCCGAAGTGAAAGTTGGTTTGTATTGTTCGATACATGAGAGAAATTCATCAAGCACAAACTTTTTTCTAATTACAGCACTTCCACCAACCATTAGAACAGACGTTAGCGTAAAAATAATCCCATTTACATGGAATAAAGGTAATATTAAAAATGAACGGTCTTCCTCAGTGAGTTCTAATGACGAAATAGACATATAAACCATTTCAATAATATTAGAATGAGTTAGCATAACTCCCTTTGGTTTACCAGTCGTACCAGATGTATAAATAATTAAACCTATTTCATTTATAGATATGATTTCATCTTTAGGTAATAATGAATTAGATTCAAAAACCTCTGTAAATTCTAGTTCATCCTTCAATTTAGTCCCATTAAAAACAATCTGCAGAACCCTCTTTTCTAATAATTTCACAGCCTCTCTTGCTTTGTCTCCAATATAGCCTTCATATATGAAGCATTTTGCCTCAGAATTTTCTAGTTGAAAGTGAATTTCTTCTGATTTTAAAGCTGGATTTAATGGTGTTAGTGTTGCTCCTATTCGCCAACATGCAAAAAGTGTAATCACATATTCAACACTATTGGAGGATTGTATCGCAACGACATCTCCCTTTTTTATACCAAAGTTGGTAAAAAGGCCAGTTGCGAATCTACTAACTAAAGAGTTTAACTCGCTATACGTATACGTATCTTCATAAAAAAGTATTGAATTTTTATTAGAATGTTTCTCTGATTGCTTTTCAAGAAAATCAACTAGTAATGACTTTTTCATATCAATCCCTCCAATTTCTTACTTATAAAATTATTTGATAGACAACTTTACTCGTAGTTATAAAAGCCTCGACCCGTCTTTCTTCCTAGGTGTCCAGCCGTAACCTTCTGTCTTAGTAGGTTTGATGGGCGATAGTGATCCAAGCCTGTTTGGTTATGTAAATGTTCTAAGAAGTGTAATAACGTATCTAAACCGATAAAATCAGATAATTCTAATGGCCCCATTGGGTGCCCCATTCCAAGCTTCATCGCCTGATCAATATCTTCTTTTGAAGCAACTCCATTGTCTAGCATATGCATCGCTTCATTTAGCATTGGTGTCACAATTTTATTAACAACAAAGCCAGGTACATCTTTCGCTAAGATGGGAGTTTTCTCTAATGCCTTTACAAACTCACTCGCTTTTTCTGTAACCTCACTTGACGTTTCAAGACCATTAATTACTTCTACTAATGGCATCTTTTGTGCTGGATTAAAAAAATGTAATCCTATGACTCTATTTCGATAGGTACAACTAGAAGCAATTGCTGTAATAGAAATACCCGATGTGTTAGAAGCTAGAATTGCATGTTCTGATACGACATTTTCCACCTGTTGAAAGATGCTTTTTTTCACGTCAAGTTTTTCTGTAGCTGCCTCAATAACAAGATCACAATCTTGAAAATCCTCTATTTTGTTACATGATTCTAAATTTTCAAGCCCTTGTGCTAGTTTTGGCTGAGCTTTTCTTTCTGCTGCATTTTTTACTTTTATCACAGCTTTTGACAAAGCCTCCGAATCAATATCGTAGAGCTTTACTTTAAAGCCAGATAGAAGACATGCTTCAGTTATTCCTCTCCCCATGATGCCTGAACCAATTACTCCAATTTGATAACTCATTTTATTTCCTCCCTATGTCAGCCTTACACTGAATGTAAAAATAGTTTCTGTAACAAAACAAAGAAAGTGTGTATTGAAATGGAGGGTACTGAAAAAGTCCAATCTAGACGATTCAAGAAGTGGTAATGGCTCCGTACGTTGCGTGCTTGCTATGAGTAAACCACTCATTGCAATCTTTTGAAAAGAGGCAACGGCTGCGCGCATTACTTCAAGGCCACAAAAAAGTGAAAATCACACTTTTTTGTGGCCTTATTGAAACGACACTTTTTTTGTTTGTCAAATACTACCTATGTTGTAATCTTATTCAACTGCACGAATTCGTTCAATTAAATCACCAAAACGTGCTCCTTGCTGCTCGTATACTTTTTCAACAGCAACTTGGAATTTATCAATATCTATTTCGCTACTTTCAACAATATCAACACCTAGTTCTTTCAAATCAGCTTTTTGCTTTTCTTCCATATCTTGATTCATTTGGCGTTGAATTGTTTTGCATTCTTCACCTTTTTCAACAAGGATTTGTTGAATATCCGCAGGAAGTGATTCAAATAAATCAATATTCATTAAAACTGGTGCTGCAGCATAATAAATTCCAACTTCACTTAAATGATTTTGAACCTCATACATTTTGGTTGAGTGCTTTACTCCATAAGATAGGTCTGTACCATCTACTAATCCTTGTGAAAAGGATGTATATAATTCAGGGAAAGCAATTGGTGTAGGATCTGTACCTAGTGATTGATACGTACTTACGTAAATATCATTTTCTACAGTTCTCATCTTTAAGCCATTCATATCTTCCGGTGTAACGATTGGCAGCTTGTTATTTGTTAAATGTCTAAAACCATTTTCCCAAATTCCGAGTGTTTTAAAACCAGCACCATCTAATAATTCCGTTAGTTCAACGCCAACTTCTCCATCTAACGTATTATATACATGGTCAATATCTCTAAATAAGAAGGGCATTTCTAGTACAGAAAATTTGTCTACAAAGTTTCCTACTGGACCTGCAGTTACGATTGTCATATCAAGTGAGCCTAATTGAACTTGTTCAACGACATCACGTTCTCCACCCAGCTGTCCGTTACCATAAATTTCAAATTCCACTCTTCCATCAGTTGCTTCTCCAACCGCTTCAGCGAAAGCCTCTATTCCTTTTGTGTATGAATGCTCATCTGGTGCAATATGTCCTAATTTAAATACAAATGTTTCTTCACTGTCAGAGCTTGATGAACCATCTCCCTCAGTGACATCTGATTCAGTACTCGTATTACATGCAGATAATAGTAAAACGACTAGTGCTAGAGCAAAAAAGCTACTAAATATTGAGTTTTTTCTAAATACCATACTTTTGTAACCCCTTTCATTTTTAATTATTTATTTTATATTCAGAATATTACATAAATAATTTGGTTAAGTCAATACTTTTTAGTATATAAGTGAGAACTAATTCATTTTTTAAATTATAAAACCAATATTTTGCCTTTCAATTTAATTTTTATTATTTAAAATTTTAAATAGTGATGTTCAATTCATTTATATAAACTCAGTATTATATAGCCACGCTGACCATTTTTAGTTCAGTTACATTTAAAATTCTATTATTTAAATATAATCATTCATGAATACGAAAACGAGCTTCAATCTTTTTGTCTTTTTTCTGTTTCACTTCATTTCCTAACCCCAGTCAAAATTTATTTTTCACAAAAAAAATAACCAAGAACCAAGCTCAATTACGACTTGGTTCTTGGTTCCCTTAAAGATAACAGGAATTTATCCACGCCTACCTATCTTCTCTATCACCTCATGCAGTTCACCAGGCTTTAGCATCTCTACTGGTGAGTGTCCACTTCCAAATTCAATTCCATCCCCTTCGATAAGGAGAATGTACTTCCCATTCACTTTGGCAATATGAACACTATCACCAAAATCAGAAAGTAGTGCTTTGATTTGAATATTGTCTAGCTTCATTTTCAATTCAAGCTCTGGCATTTGTTCTACTAGATGTGCTGAAGCTTCTACTACTTGCTCTTGTGTCCATTTTTCTTGTATTTCTCTTTGAGGACTCGTTGCCCATGCTTCTAATGCACTTTCTTCTTTTCCACGTTCTTCCGATTCTTCTTGATACGTTTCGGCAATGTATTGTGAAGCCATTTCGACTACCTGCGTACTGACGATATTTGTAATTGTTTTCTCGTATTCAACATATTTGAGGAAGTCTTCAAAATAACGAGCATGTGAAGCTTGATGGACCTTTAGCTCCCATGTTTCGAGCATTCCCTCTTCTGGCATGTATGGGTACATGATTGACTTCATATTTTTCGCACTAATGGCAGTCTCTACTTGACGAATTAATGTCATCTCGTTCGTAATCGAAGCAATCTTTTGTTCAAAATCACATTTAATAACAAACACAAATGGTTCATCAAAATATTTGTTCAGTTTTGCTTGTGCAATTAATAGAACACCGCCTCTTACTGCACTTGCATCCAAGTAGGTGCGAACAAGCTGATTGCTTGCTGTCGTATAGTCATCCTTCGTATCAGCATTACGAATACGTTTAAATAGATTATAATTAGGGTTACTACCTAAGTCATACCCTTCTTCTACAACAAAGCGGCCAATTTTCGTTGGAACCTGATCTGATTTAGGATGACGCTCCACTTTACGATTTGTAATTCTCATTAATTCTCCATCTAAAAATGTCTTCAGCTCACTAGCATCATAGCCAGTTTCATCAAGTGTCTGATAATGCTTGTAAACCTTTTCCTCTTGCTCGTCTTGTACTACAAAGAACGATATATATTTAACTATGAAATCCATCTGTTACTCCTCTATAGTTGTAATTTCATCCAAAAGTGTATCCTGACAGCCTAGTACGAGTCGAATTTCTTCATACCCAACTTCTTCTGGTAATGCATCTTTAATTGGCTTTAATCTCTCGGCACCCACTTCTCTTATCGCATCTAAAATTAATTTGATGTGCTCTACTTTCACTAATGGTTTCACATCTACTTCTTTTCCATCATTGTTACATTTAATAATGTGATTAATTATTGTTGTATTTGAGAGTCCCCGTTCCTTAGCAATCTCCTCAACAGACATTCCTTGCTCGTACAATTCTAATGTCTCTAAATGGCTTTGACCAGAAGAAGATGTTGTCTTTTTAGGAGCGGAGTGTATAGGTTGATTCAATGTTGTGGATTTCTTTTCTTGAAATTCTTGTAGCAACTCTAGGAATGAAGAACCGTATTTTTCTAATTTATTTTGTCCTACACCAGAAATATAGAGTAGCTCTTCCTCTGTTAGAGGAATGACCTGGCTCATCTCTCGTAATGTTTTATCAGAGAAAACGAGGTACGGTGGAATATGGTTTTCTGACGCTACTTCTTTTCTAAGCTGACGAAGTGCTTCAAATACTTCATTATCCTCTGTTAGATTTTGGATTACGACCTGCTCACGCCTAAAGACTGTCCCTTCTCCTTTCAGAATAGATAGACCTTTTTCACTCACTGTTAACGTAGGAAAAGCTCCATCTGAAGGTTGAACTATTTGTTCCGCAATTAAATAATCAATAAACTGTGTGATTTGCTTACTGTTCCACTGCTTGAGTATGCCATAGGTTGATAGTTGGTCAAATTGAAATTGCTTAACCTTTTTGTTACCTGAACCTGCTAATACTTGAGCAACCATTGTTTTACCAAACTTTTGTTTCATACGAATGATACATGACATGACCATTTGCGCTTCCTTTGTCATATCTAAGACTTCACCTGTATCAAGACAGTTACTACATTTACCGCACGGTTCCCCTGTTACATCGGCAAAGTAGTTTAGAATATATTGAAGTAAGCAAAGCTCTGTATGGCAGTAATCAACCATTTGTTGAAGCTTCTTATACTCATTTGATTTGCGTTCATCATCATATACAGATTGTTCAATTAAAAATTTCTGTACTTGTACATCCTGAGGGGAAAATAATAAGATACATTCACTTTCCTCCCCGTCACGCCCTGCACGTCCAGCCTCTTGATAGAATGCTTCTACATTTTTCGGGAGGCTATAATGTATCACATACCGTACATTACTTTTATCAATTCCCATTCCAAAGGCATTTGTTGCGACCATCACCGTAATATTATCTTTTAAAAATTCATCCTGATTGTAGGAACGCTCTTTTTCACTCATCCCACCGTGATATTTTCCTACTTCATATCCTTTTGCTTGAAGACGGTCGTATACTTTTTCTACTTCTTTGCGTGTAGAAGCATAGATAATCCCAGAGTCATGTTTATTTTTCTCTAGATATCTATCAATATATAAAAGCTTGTCTATCCCCTTTTCTACCTTAAATGATAGATTTGAGCGCTGAAACCCCGTAACAATTGTATTCTCATCTGTTATGTTAAAAAACGAACATATATCTGTTTGAACTTGTGGGGTAGCTGTTGCTGTCAACGCCATCACTGTTGGCTTTGGTCTAATCTGTTCAATATACTGAGGGATACGCCTGTAACTAGGTCTGAAATCATGTCCCCATTCTGAAACACAGTGTGCTTCATCAATCGCAATTATTGAAACAGGAATTGATTGTAACAATTCCATAAAAGCGTAATCTTCTAGTCTCTCGGGCGCCACATACACAAGGCGATATTCATCGAGTTTAATTTCTTCTATACGATTTTTGTATTCACTAGTTGATAGAGTACTATTCAAATAAGTGGAGGGAATTCCCACTTCAGTTAAAGAATCTACTTGGTCTTTCATGAGTGATATTAAAGGAGTAATAACAATCGTAATCCCTGAAGCCATCACTGCCGGGATTTGGTAACAAATAGATTTACCGCCCCCTGTTGGCATGATTCCCAGTGTATCTTTATTTGTTAAAGCACGTTCAATAATGTCTTTTTGTCCTTCGCGAAAAGAAGGATAACCAAAATAATGCTGCAGATGCTTTTCAGCCTGTAGTAGCATATAATACCTCTTTTCTTCAAGTAATCTACTAACCTATTATACGGGTTATCAAACTAATTTTATAGAGAGAAGAAAAAATAAAGTGGGATATCATTTGGAAAATAAGAAGGTTTGTAACAGGGGAGTTATATACAAAAAACATGTCTACTTTTATAAATAATAGCATAATTTTTACATTAAAAACGCACAAACTTATTAATAAATGAAATTTGTGCGTTGTTTTATTATTTCACTGTGTTACTAACTTGGTGGATCGTTCTCTTAATCTTAGACTTTCTACTATTTGGAAGTTCATAAATGAAATTTGCTGCTGTACATGCGACTCCGTTATGTTTAATTGATAATGGATTAATGGAGTGTTGTTTTCTCGTCTCTTTAACATCCTCAACCGTAAGTCCTTTAGATTGCAATACTTCATCAAATTCTTTCTGAGCTGCTTTTTTTGCTTTGAACAGCATCATTTGGATTCGACTATAAACATTGACCGCACCATCTCCCGTTGTTTCAATTGGAAGAAAAATTGCCTCAGGAAAACGCTCAGTAATTAGAGATTGAACACCATCTGATACCCCAGAAGAAGGCATACAGCCAAATGGCTTAACTGAAATTGTCATGTTTACTTTGTTCTTCTTCGCATTTAATATTAGTTTTCCGACTTCCATATGACCTTCGCCACCACGTAAATGATTATTATAATGGGCATTTGCGGCTTCAGCCAATTCATCCATATTCGGAAGAGTGTAATTTCGCAGTCCAAGGGTCTTTGCATAGGCTTGAAAAACTATTCGAACTGCTTTGTCGGTAACCCCTAACAAACCTAACCGATAATATGGGTTTTTCCCTTTCAATCCTGTTTTTCCTGAATCAGCTTTTCGTAAATTCATTCGGCGTTTTGTATCGTAGCGCCCACCCCAAATTAAGTAAAGAATCCATGCAGTTACCGATTGAACTTCTACTTCAGCACCTTCTTCCTCTAAAAACCTCTGAAGCTGATAATTTCCATCCCCTTCTGTTGTCATAGCCCAAAATTCACCGATAAGGCTCACTTTTGGTTTAACAATTGCGGGATTTACTTTCACTTGAGTTAGTTCTTTTCGGCATTGCTGTAACACAGGGAGAAGCCATTTTCGATTACTAAGAGCATGATATAGCTTTTGTTTACAATTTTCTAATGCCTTATCTGTTGCTCCTTTCTCTATTTCATAAGGTCGGGTTTGATATCCAATTGCATTTAAAATGTCACCGAGCATGATAATTTTCATAATAGAGAGGAAAAAGGAGCTCTCTAATTTAAGCGCGGACTCTTCGCCTGTCACTTGCTTAACCCCTTCTGTTTGTTGAAAGAGAAGGACTCGAAATCCGTCAAAGCCTGCATCACGTAATGCTTTTCGATATTCTGTTACGTACGTACCAAAACGACATGGTCCACAAGAACCACTCGTCATAAATAAATATTGACTAACGATCTCTTCCTTTGTTTTACCTTCTACATCTCGTAAATAAATGAGATGTTTAATTAAATTCCCAACTGTAAAATATGTAGGATTGCATTGACCGCGGTTACCAAACTCTTTACCTAATCGTAATGATTCAGTATCAGCACAATCCAAGCTTTTAATTTTATAGCCAAGACCTTTCATGACTCCTTCAAACAAATAATCATGAGCAACTGTTAGACCACCAGTAAGAATAGTTGTTGATTGTTTATCTTTTTTTAAGAACTTTCTAGGCACAGGATCAAACCATTGACTTTTTGTTATCCCCAATTGCTCTTCTTGCTCTTTTTTAAATTGTTCAAGCTTCTCTTCAATCTGGTCAATATCTTTAACAGTCATTAATATAAGCCTCCTTTTTTGTAGATTAGTTAGAATTCCTTAGTTCATTACGCTTTTCTTCAATGAGAAGTTCAAGTTTTCTTTTTTTACTTGCTATATCCTCTAGTCTTTCTTGATGAAGCTCTAAGCTATGGGCGTATGTTTTCACACGAATCTTTATTGAGCCAGTTGGTTTATTTGCATCAATATCATGTAGAGCTGAGTAGGCTTTGCCTGCAGTTGAAACAATCGAGTCAATGAGGCCGTATGTTGGTGCATCGTGACCGCATTTAAAGCTTGATAAATCTAGTAAGGCTACATTCGGATGTCGAGCAGCAAATTTGGCAGCCCATACCTTCTGTGCACTATTCGAACTGAAATTCTCTGGCCATACGTCTGTTACTTCAAGAGAGTGCTCTACTCTTCCACTATCAAGATCCTCCAGAAAGAATCGCTTCAACCATTCTTCATCTTTTGGAATTGAACGCATTGACAGAATTGGATATCCTAATACTTGAAATTCATCTAGTACCCCATGATTTAATCCTGGGTCTAAGTGATACGGTCGACCAATTAATAGAATTCCTAGCTTATTGTCTTTTTCTAACTGTTCTAGGATTGCTTTCCCCTTCTCCTGCATCTCTGCATCAAATAGCTTCAATGCTTTCCAAGCTTCTTCTACTGCAAAATCACTTTCATCCTCAGTCACTTGTAAAAATTCCTCAAAGGCCTCAAATAGTTGCTTTTTCAACATGTTAGGCTCTGTAAAAGTTACAGCAGGGTCGAAGTATTTGACGCCTTTTTCTTTGAAAAAGTCGGTTTCCTTTGTAAATGCGGCTTTGATTACATTTGGTGCTCCTGCAACAATTGGACAGCATGTGGAATCCATCACATTTTGTAAGTAAGTCGGTATGTGAGTAATGCAAGGAAAAACGATTCCATGTAATGGATTATCTTCGCGGTGACGCTTATACAAAAGATGATGAACATGTGCTTGAGCTACTTTTGATGGATAGCACGGGTCAATTGAGCCGTATTTTCCACCTTGTTGCAACATTTCTTCTGTTGTGTCGTGACTGAAAGTAATATTCTTCTCATTTACACCGAGTGCTTCAAAATAAGTTCGCCAAAAAGGAGCGGTAGACCACATATTTAGTACTTTTGGTATGCCAATTCGTATTTGATTACGCCATTCTTGAGCTTCTATCGATGAGCGATTAAATTGACGCATATATGATACTTGCTTTTTACGTAATCCTAAAAGTACGGGCTTTTGCTTAACATCTTCAATCATAGTACCTTCTTTAGGGAGTGTGTCTGGTTCATAAAAATGTTGAAATAATCGCCTAGCTTCATAATCTACTATGTTCGGATATTCCTTTTTTAACTGATTACGTTCACGAGTTAGTTGTACGACAGCTTTCTTATCTTCTACCGTACCTTTTTCACAGCTAAATCCAGAAATATAGCGAGCGGTTTGACCATTAGGTGTGACAGTATCGATAAATGTGCGGCTACATAGATTAGGACAGAATCCACAACGAGTAGATTCATCATTTCTAGAAGAATAAGAAATACCTATTGCTGCGTCTAACCCTAGGAAGGTTGTGTAGCCTCTACGATTAACAACACGCAATGTTTCCATCGCTGCTCCAATAGCGCCTGCTTCACCTGAATGTGGGTGAACATACACTTCTGCATCAGGAACTCTCTCTTCTATGTAATCAACTTGTGCTTTTACAGCTGCTAAATTATGCTGTGTTCCTCCTTGAAGGACAAACTTCCTACCTAATTCCGCCATCCGTGGAATTTGTACAACATACTGCCAGACGTTTTTTGGTAACACTAATGCAAGTCCCGCTAGTAATTCTTCTTTTGAATAACCTTCTTTTTGAAAATTGACACGATCCGAATCTAAGAAAACGGCACAGCCATAAGAGAATTTAGGTGAAAGCTCTGCTCTAAATGCCGTATCTGCATACTCTTGAATTGGCACGCCAAATTGATCGGCTATCGCTTGAAGAAGCATTCCATTTCCAGCCGAGCATTGATTTGATAATCTAAAGTTTCGAATATCACCATTTTTTAAAAATAATACTTTTATATCCTGACCACCAATATCACAAATGACATCTATATCATCAAAATAATGAACAGCACTATTCATATGCGCCACTGTTTCGACAATATTTACGTCAGCATGTAGAGTTTTTTCTAATACATCTGCGGCATAGCCTGTTGCACCAAAACCTAAAATTTCAAGAGAAGCCCCTTGTGAATAGACTTTGTCTCGAATCTTCGTTAATAGTTCCTTCGTATCCTGTATCGGATTCCCTTTTGAGAGTTGATATTCTTTTAAGAGAATTTCCCCGTCGGTTCCAACAAGGACAGCTTTCGAAGAAGTAGAACCTCCATCAACACCAATAACAGCTCTCACTGTTTGACCCTTCTTGAACGTTGGTGGGCTGAATTTCGGAATACTATACTTTTCTCTAAAATGATGTAACTCATCTTCTGTTTGGACAAGTGGGTCACCCGCTTTTTCACCGAGTTTCGCTTTACGTCCATGGGTAATAAATGTTTTTAGTTGTTCAATTCCTTTATAAATCCCAACATCAGCAGGTTCGTGAATTCCGTACATAACAGCTCCGTACGCTGCATAATACTGTGAGTTCTCTGGTATAAAAATCAATTCTTCTATCGGAAGTTCTGTTGGGTATTTATATCCTCGTTGTTTCCATGCTTCAGGTATTCGCTTTCTCCAACACTGTTGTAAGAATGGTAAGTATGTATTTGGACCTCCAAGTAAAAGTACTTTATGTTTTAATGTATTACCTCTTGTTAATACCGAAAGATTTTGCATGACGATAGCATCTGCTAGTGAGCACATAATCTCAGTTGAAGGAATACTACTTTTTACTAGATTGACGATATCTGTTTCTGCAAAAACTCCACACTTTGCCGCTACATGATGAAGTTTTGAATCATCAAATTGAAGCTTGGCTACTTCAGCTTCTGGTAAGCCTACTTTTATCATGCATTTATCAATAGTTGCACCTGTCCCTGAGGCACATTTATCATTCATAGATGTAATTGCTTGCTTGTCACCAGTTTCTTCGTTTTCTTTAAATATGATGATTTTTGCATCCTGACCACCAAGCTCTACAACACTTCCTACATCAGGATGGAGTTCCTCAACTGCCATTGTGACCGCGTTTACTTCTTGTACGAATTTCGCACCAATGTATTCTGCAATTGATCCACCACCAGAACCTGTTATGAATACTCGAATGTCTTGTGTAGCTACATGAGAAAATTGGTTTCCGATTGTTACTAGAAACTCTAGTACCTTTTCTGCTTGTTTCGTATGGTGTCTCTTGTAATCGGACCATAAAATTTCTTTTGTATATGGATTAACGACTGTTGCTTTCACTGTTGTGGAGCCTACGTCGATACCAATGATTAAAGAATTACTGCTTTGGTTCCCACCCGTCACAAAGACCACATCCTATAGATTTTATGTTTTTTAATTTATGGAATTAATTAACAATATATACTTAGTTTTAATTATGAATACCATGAATGGATTAATTTTCCTCAATCATACTTTAACACAATTTAAAATTATCAAACAATACAAATAAAATGGTCCTTTCCTACATATTTTCGAATTCCTCTTAAAATTGTTTGCTGACATAATTTTTCTGAAAAAGATTTAATTTTTCATGTTATAACAATAAAAACATCACGAATCGTCTATTTTCTTTGTGAGTCATGTATTTTATAACCAAAGTTACAAATATTAAATTTAGTCCTACTAGATCAGTTTCTAAAGTAAGGAGTTTGTTTATGGATAAAATTGAAGTGAAAAATCTAAGTAAGGTTTTTGGACCTATGCCAGTTGAAGGAATAAAGCGACTAAAGGCAGGTCACTCAAAAGAGGAAATTTTAAAAGAAACTGGAATGACAGTTGGGGTAAATTCGGCAAATTTCACCGTTAAGGAAGGCGAGTTTTTTGTTATTATGGGCCTATCAGGTAGCGGAAAATCCACACTCATTCGGTTAATTAACCGTCTTATTGAACCGACTGATGGTGAGATTTTAATTGATGGTAAGGACATTGCCAAGATGAACAAGCAGGAACTTATGAATGTCCGCCGTAAAAGTCTTGGAATGGTTTTCCAAAAGTTTGCCTTATTTTCTCATCGTACAATTTTACGAAATGTTGAATACGGTCTTGAGGTTCAAGGTGTACCGAAGGAAGAACGAGAAAAGCGTGCATTAGAATCAATTCAAGTGGTTGGACTTAAAGGCTATGAAAAAAGCTACCCAGATGAATTAAGTGGTGGAATGCAACAGCGCGTTGGACTTGCTCGTGCTCTTGCTAATGAAACAGACATTTTATTAATGGATGAAGCCTTTAGTGCCCTTGACCCACTTATTCGTAAAGAAATGCAAGATGAATTATTACAGCTTCAAAGCAATTTAAAGAAAACGATATTATTTATTACTCATGATTTAGATGAAGCGTTAAAACTAGGGGATCGGATAGCAATTATGAAGGATGGAAAAATTGTTCAAATAGGAACATCAGAAGATATCCTTTCTAACCCTGCAACGGAATACGTCTCAAACTTTGTTCAGGATGTGGACAGGTCAAAAGTATTAGTAGCTTCTAATGTTATGAAAAAGCCTGATGTTGTGACAACAATGAAGGATGGCCCTCGTGTCGCAATTCGTAAGATGGAGGAAAAAGGGATATCAAGTATTTTTGTTGTTGATAAAGAAAGAAAGCTTAAAGGTTTATTAACAATCGATGATGCATTAAAAGCATTAAAGGAAAATAAATGGGTTGAGGATACATTAGTGACTGATTTCCCAACTACTTCCCCTGATACACCTCTTCATGAATTAATTGGGGTTGCAGCAGAAACAAAATATCCAATTGCGGTTGTTGAAGATGATAAGTTTTTGGGAATCATCGTAAGGGTATCAATCCTTTCTGGTTTAGCATTAGGAAAAGATGATGAGGAAGAGGTGAATGAAGCGTGAATTTTTTCTACCTCCCTTTAGAAGAATGGACAAATGATTTTGTTGACTTTTGGTTGCTTCCCGTTTTAGGTGGTTTCTTTGATGTAATTAGTACGTATATTGCAGCTATATTAAATTTAGTAGGATCGATATTAATTGGAATTCCACCTATTGTTATGACGATTATCATTGTCATATTAGCATGGAGATTAGCAGGTAAAGGTGTTGCCATTTTTAGTATTATTGGGCTTGTTTACTTAGGGAGTGTTGACCTTTGGGTTGCGGGGATGCAAACTCTCTCCATTGTTCTTGTTGCTACATTATTATCAATTATAATTGGTGTGCCAATAGGGATTTGGAGTGCAAAATCCGAAACAGCAGAGAGCGTTATCCGTCCGACATTAGACTTTATGCAAACATTACCGAGTTTTGTCTATTTAATCCCTGCTATTTTACTGTTTGGATTAGGTGGTGTTCCAGCAGTTATCGCAACGTTTGTCTTTGCCACTCCCCCAGCTGTGCGCTTAACGGGCCTTGGTATTAAGCAAGTACCTGAAGATGTAACGGAAGCAGCAAGAGCATTCGGCTCGACATCATGGCAAATGCTTACTAAAGTACAATTACCATTAGCAGTACCTACAATCATGGCGGGTATTAACCAAACGATTATGCTTTCCCTTTCAATGGCAGTTATCGCATCCATGATTGGGGCACCTGGTTTAGGCTCGACAGTATTAGCTGGGATATCTAGTGTCAATGTTGGGTTAGGCTTAGTCGGTGGATTAGGTATTGTAGTTCTGGCGATTATTTTAGACCGAGTAACTCAAGGTATCGGAAAACGAAATTAATAAAAAGGAGTTAAATCACATGAAAAAAATAATGAAGATATGTATCATGTTATTACTTTTCTTTTCTATCATGGCTGGTTGTGGAGCGGCAGAACCGGAAGAGGAAACACCAGCTGAAGATACGGAAGAAGCTACTAAAGAAGAAGCAAAAGATGTAGAGATAACATTTGGGGTTACACCTTGGACGAGTACAATCCCTCCTACTTATGTTGCTAAACAAATTTTAGAAGACATGGGTTATACAGTTCATTTACAAAGCGCAGACGCTGGGGCTGTCTATACAGGCTTATCTCGTGGTGATATCGATGTATTTATGGACTCATGGTTACCAGATCTGCATGCAAATTATATGGAACGATATGGTGATACAATTGATGATACAGCTGTAAGTTATGAAGAAGGTGAGCTTGGTTGGGTAATTCCGGCTGACATGGACATTAACTCTGTTGAAGAATTACAAGGAAACGAAGATTTGTTTGATGGAAAAATATACGGTATCGATGAAGGGGCTGGTATAACAGTTACTTCACGAGAAATAATTGAAGATTATGGACTAGACCTAGAATATGTATCATCTAGTGAAGCTGGTATGCTTTCACAAGCACGACGTGAAATTGGACAGGGTAACCCTGTATTGTTTTTAGGATGGAGACCTCACCCAATGTTCGTTAATTGGGATTTAAAAGTGTTAGAGGAAGACAGAGGATATTTCGAAACTTCACAGGTTCATGTTTTAACGAATATAGACTTTAAAGATAAAGCACCTGAAGCATATGAGTTCTTAAGTAATTGGAATATACCAGTAGCTGATGTGGAAGAAATGATCGTTAAAATTGATGAAGGTGAAGATGAAGATGATGTAGCAAGAGAATGGATTGAAAATAATGAGCAAAGAGTTAATGAAATGAAGGGCGAATAATAAAGGAAAATGAGAAGGGAATGTCCAGAGGTACAATTTCACCTTTGGACATTCCCTTTCTATTTAGTGATTACTTTAAAATACATTTATGTTGATAATCAAACAAATACCGCTTTTGCGGTTTTGTTCCTATGATGCGTTTTTATCATCTTTCACGTGCTCATTTTCCCAATAATCAGCATTCTTAATTCCAAGCTTTTTCGGATCAAACTGTGGGTCTAATCCTTGTTTCTTTTGACTTTCATAGTCCTTTAAAGCATTTAGCGCAGGCTTAGCTAAAAGAACAATCGCAATCATATTTAACCATACCATCAACCCTAAACCAATATCTCCTAACGCCCAAGCAAGCTCTGCTTCACGTATAGCCCCGAAAATAACAGCTAGTAGTAAAACAACTTTAAGTACGAACATCCCAATACTACGTAAGCTCTGCTTTCCTTTTGTTAGATAAGCAATATTTGTTTCTGCGATATAGTAATATGCCATAATCGTAGTAAAAGCAAATAAGAATAATGCAACTGCTACGAACCCAGCACCAAACCCTGGAAGTACTGATTCTATTGCTGCTTGAGTATAGGCGGGACCAGCAGTAATATCACCTAAACTATTAAAGATAAACCCACCATTAGGGTCTACTGTATTATACATTCCAGTAAATAAAATCATAAAAGCTGTTGCTGAACACACAAGTAATGTATCAATATAAACAGAAAAGGCTTGCACAAGTCCTTGTTTTGCTGGATGTGATACTTCCGCTGCAGCTGCTGCGTGCGGTCCTGTACCTTGACCAGCTTCATTCGAATAAATACCACGTTTAACTCCCCATGCAATCGCTAAACCGACAATTCCACCAAATACAGAATCAAACGCAAATGCACTACTTATAATTAAACTAATAACTGCTGGAAGCTCAGTAATATTAACCGCCACAATAATAAGCGAAAGTAGTATATATGCTAAAGCCATAAATGGTACAACAATCTGAGCAACGTTTGCAATACGTTTCACTCCACCAAAAATAATAACCCCAATAATTGCAATTAATATAAGACCTGTGTAAAGTTCAGGCAAACCAAACGCACCCTCAACAGCAAGGGCAATTGAATTTGCTTGGATTCCTGGCATAAGTAAGCTCATTGCTAGTAAAGCTGAGAAAGCAAATAGTACAGCATACCACTTCCACCCTAGACCTTTTTCAATGTAATATGCTGGACCACCTCGATATTGTCCATCTTGCTTTTCTTTATAAATCTGTGCCAATGTTGATTCGATAAAAGCACTTGCTGCTCCAATAAAAGCAATCATCCACATCCAGAATACTGCACCTGGACCTCCAAAGGCGATCGCAGTAGCCGTACCTGCAATATTCCCTGTACCTACACGCCCTGATAATGCAATTGTTAATGCTTGAAAAGAAGAAATACCTGCTTCTGAACTTTTTCCTTTAAACATTTGCATGACCATATCTTTTACAAGTCGAACCTGTAAAAAGCGAGTAAGAATAGAGAAAAGTAATCCTACCCCTAAACAAAGAATAATCATCGGTGTACTCCATAGAACACCATTTAACCAGTTCACAACCACTTCCATAAAAAACCCCCATTTCACATTTTTTCTTTTCTGTTAATTCAAAATTATAAGATACACTTTACCACAATACAATAGTAAAATATTTTATTTCTAAAGTATTGAAAGTTGTTAGATTTTATAACACTGTTTATGAAAGAAAAAAAGCAATCCCCATAAAAGGAATGACCCTTTTGAGAGAGGGCACTGAAAAAGTCCAATATAGACGATTCAAGAAGTGGTAATGGCTCCGCAAGTTGCGCGCTTACTATGAGAAAACCACTCATAGCGTGCTTTTGAAAAGAGGCAACGGCTTCGCGCATTACTTAAAGGCCGCTGAAAAAAGTGAAAATCACACTTTTTCAGCGGCCTCCTTTTGAGATTGCCTTTACATAATATTTAGCTTACTGTTTCTTCTAATTCATTAATTGGTTTTTCGTAATACTTAGTATCTTTACGTGCATTAAAACGGTCCGCTTTCTCTACTTTTACAGCAATATTGTAATCTGGCATGCCGGCAAATTTCTCGTAGCGTCCTTTCGGTAGTAGGAAGTTACCTTCTGGGAAATGAACGCCCAGATTCCCTCTTTTAATAGAAACAAATTTCGCGCGTCCTTGGAATACACCAAATTGGTTGTGAACGACGATCCCTTCACCCTCTTGGATACTTAACTCCTTAGCATCTTCTTCATTAATTAACACATCAAAACGCTCAGAGCGGTTAAATGGGTCGGTTTCACTATAGACCATTGAGTTAAACTGCTTACCACGTCTTGTTGTAATATAGAAGTCACCAGGCTTCTTATTTAAGTCTGGTATATCAACTGTAATTAAGCTACCTTTTCCATCTGCTGTTGGGCAAATACCGTCCTCACATAACCATGCACCACCCCATTGGAACACGTCACCTTGCTTTTTCAGATGCTGGACTCCTTCATAGCTCGGATTTGCTTTTGCTATTTCGTTACGGACTTCTTGTGCATTTTTAAAATCTACTAAATGAGCACTATCTGGTTTCACTCGCTTCGCCAAATCTACGTAAATCTTCCATTCAGTACGTGCTTCTTCAATTTTGTTTTTATTGCCTTCAATTTCAGGAGAGAAGTATACCATGCGTTCAGTTGATGTTGATGTACCCCCGCCCTCTTGCTCATAGCGTGTTTTTGCAGGTAAGACAATGACTGCTTCTTTCGCATCAACGAGGGTTGACGTGTTTAAAATGATATCTTGATGAACGCGAATATCTAATTCAGATAATGCCTTTTCAACGAAATCAGGGTCAGGCATTGTTTCTAAGAAGTTACCGCCAGATAAATAATAAAGTTTGATTTTACGTTCGTGTTCCTTTGGAAGAACGATATTTTCAAGTGTTACCCCAACAATATCCCCTTGCCATCTAGGTAAATTAAAGCCCCATAACTTTTCAATTCGACCGATGTTATCACCTTTAAAGTCTCCACCTGGTAATACAAATGGATCAGCTCCCATTTCACCACTACCTTGAACAGATGAGTGACCACGGAATGGCATTAATCCGTTATATTTACGACCTAAGTAACCACGTAAAAGGGCTAAGTTTGCCACTTGTGAGATATTATCAGTTGCAAAAGAATGCATTGTTAAACCTAGTGACCAAGCAAACACCGCGTTTTTACTTCTAGCTAATAGCTCTGATAATTCAATAATTCTTTCTTTCGTGATTCCTGATGATGCAATAATCTCATCCCATGATTGTTTTTTGACTTTAATTTTTAGCTCTCCATAACCATTTACATGGTCCTTAACAAATGAGTGATTAATAGCAGAGCCATGTTGCTTCTCTTCCATTTCAAACCAGTGCTTCATAATTCCGTGCATGAACGCAATATCTCCACCTATGTTTACTTGATAGAAATCATCAGCAACTTTTGTACCGAAAAGTGCTGATTCTGGAACAGAAGGAACCCAGTATTCATCCATAGAAGGCTCTCTGTAAGGATTGACAACAATAATTTTTGTTCCTTTTTTCTTCGCTTCTAACATATATTTTGTTGAAACTGGCGATGCATTAGAAGCAACACTTCCCCAAAATAAAAGGACATCCGTTCCAATCCAGTCTTGATAGTTCGCAGTAGATGCGCCCACGCCAACTGACCTTTTAAGTGCAGTCTTACTTGGTGAGTGACAAATACGAGAGGCATTATCAATATGATTTGTTCCTAGAAAACGAGCTACTTTCGCTGCTACATAGTAAGACTCATTTGTAATCCCTCTTGAGGTTAAGTAAAAAGCATATTGTTTAGGGTCTAGCTTTTTCATTTTCTTCGCGATCATATCCATTGCTTCATCCCACGATAATCGAGAGAATTTTCTTTCACCTGGACGACGAATTAAAGGATACGGAATACGACCTAGTTTTCTTAGTTCTGTACTTGAGTATTGTCGTAATTCATCAATATCAGCATGAAGAATTTCCTCTTTAATTGCTGGCATTGTGTTCAAACGAAGTACGTTAAACCTTGTTGTACACATATGTGGTCCTGTTAATGTTTGATCATATAGTCCAGATACCCCAAGTGCACAGCCATCACAAACACCTTTAGTAATAATGTTTGCTGCATAACCTAAATTGTCTTTATTCTCCCAGACTGTTTTAAAAGACTCACGAATATGCTTTGGCTTCACTTTGCCAAGACCAAATGGAATCGGACTTACCCAGTGTTTAGGCGCTGGCATTTTTGATTTTTTCATTGGTCCAGTATGTTTTGTTTTCCCCATTTATAACAACTCCTTACTTACTTTTAGGTTCTCTTTTTTTCAACATCATCTATAGGATTAATTCAGTTTACTTTTCATGAATAGTAAATCTTTTTAAAAAAACCACCGTAATGTTTCTTATTATAGTAAGAAAGCTACGGTGGTTGAGTCTTGGGCAGGGTCGCTGCTAAGTGCCAAACCTACTTATTAGAAAATTTCTGTTCAATGTCTTCATCAAAAACGAATATGGACATTCCTAAATCACGTTCGATATTAATATCTACGAATAGTTCAACAAATTTGCATTGCAGAAATTCTTCCATTTCTGCTGGTGGATTTTTACGATACAAATCCTTAACCATTTCTGTACGTGCTGCACGAAGCATTTGCTTCCCTTCATCTGCACTTGCTATAAACTTTTCAATTGGAGATAAGTTTCCTTCCATCTCACAAATCGCCCAGTTTTGACAGAACCTTGTATTAATCTTACTCGGTCCCTTCCCCATGTGCTTTTTTCTAAATGCCCGTACTAAGTTACTAAATTCCGCCTCATATTTATTCATATTAGTCAACCCTCTAACTTTATTCTTATTTTTAAAGGGTAGTATTTACGATACTATCTGTCAACTTGCTAATTTTTCAGATTCATTTTTCATCCGTAATTGATTAATATCCACTCGAATGACTACTGAAACAATTAGAGCAATAACAAACATTCCAGCAAAGATATATAATGTACCTGCATAACTATCTGTTGTTTCACGTACCCATGAAGCGATAATTGGGCCAGCTAGTCCTGCACATGACCATGCAGTTAAAATGTAACCATGAATTGCTCCAAGTTGTCTCGTACCAAATAAGTCTCCAATATAAGCTGGAATAGAAGCGAATCCTCCACCGTAGCATGTTAAGATTAAGAAAAGCACCGCTTGAAACATGATGGCATGTGTAATACTAGGTAACACGAAAAATGATACGATTTGAATGACAAAAAATGTTGTATACACATTTGGTCGCCCAATGTAATCAGAGATTGACGCCCAGCCAAGTCGTCCAACACCATTGAATAGACCCATAATACCAACCATTGTCGCAGCTGCTGCTGCAGAAAGTCCTGCAATTTCTTGTGCCATCGGTGATGCTACTGAAAGAACGGCAATACCACATGTTACGTTAATGAATAACATAACCCATAAATACCAGAATCGTTTTGTTTTAATTGCTTGATTTGCAGTTAATTGAGATAAATCAGCTAAAGGTTTTTTTACACCTGATTCTACTTGTTGCTTCATTCCTTCTGGCAACCAGCCTTCAGGTGGTCTTTCTAAATAAAGAGCAGAAGCAATCATGATTGTGAAATATACCGCGCCTAAAATAAAGAATGTATTGGCTATCCCAACAGAACTAATCAAGTTTGCCATAATTGGACTAGCAATCATGGCCGCAAATCCAAAGCCCATAATTGCAAGACCAGTTGCTAACCCACGTCGGTCTGGGAACCACTTGATTAGTGTTGATACAGGAGTTATGTAGCCGACACCTAAACCAATACCACCTAAAGCTCCGTAAGTAATATAAAATAATGTTAGGCTCCCCATATTGATAGCAATACCTGAACCTATTAATCCAACACCAAAAAAGATTGCTGACACTAACCCTGATTTACGGGGACCGTGTTTTTCAACAAAGTGCCCCATGAACGCGGCAGATAATCCTAAAAAGATAATAGCAATGCTAAAAGTTAACGAAATAGCACTTAAGCTCCAGCCGAACTGCTCTTGCAATGGATTTGTAAAAACACTCCATGCATAGACAGAACCGATTGAAATATGTATACCTACAGCTGCTAGGGCAATTAGCCAGCGATTTTTTACTTTACCCATTCTAATTTCCTCCTTATTTAATTGTAGAGTTGAGTTTTTCCACACAAAAAACCGCCGCAAATTTCAGATCTATTGTTGTAAAACAATATCATTGAAAGTGGCGACGGTTAGTATCAAGCAGGTTCACTACTATAGGACCAACTAGGACGCTTAATTTAGCATGTTCTATTTTAGACCGATGACAGGTTCGCTATCTCGCATCTGAAATGTTACATGTTTGTGAATTCTCTTAAATAATACCTTGATAGTATTTGTTTTTCAACACATTTTTTTCACAAATTGTTAACAAACATTTCATAGTTTTCTCAAAATGGTAGAAATTCTTTAAAATTTAAAATAGTTGTCAGGTAGAAAATTATATGGTTATATTTCATTTAGAATATTTTGAGTCGGCATATACGATTACTGGAGGTGTAAAAAATGAGTAAAAATACGAGTATACAAAGGAAAATTGTACGTTATAGTGAAGCTAAGTTGAATGTGGTAGAGGATGAAATTGTAACTGAGTTTCCATTAACAATCCTAGTAAACAATGATGAATTTGCAACGATCGTCTGTACGCCGAGTCACCTTGATGAAATGGTGGTTGGTTTTTTGGCATCAGAAGGAATCATTCGTATGAAAGATGATATAAAGGACCTGTCAATTGATGAAGGGAAAGGATTCGCCTATGTCCAATTACATTCACAACAAATAACAAATCAACAATACTATTCTAAAAGATTTATAGGCTCTTGCTGTGGAAAAAGCCGACAGTTTTATTTTCAAAATGATGTACGTACAGCTAAAACATCTACTACTAAAACAACGATTACACCAGAAGATTGCATAAGTTTGATGAAGAACTTACAAGAATCTAGTAATATGTTTCATCAGACTGGTGGAGTACATAATGCTGGGCTATGTGACTCTACTACTATGTTGGTTAGTCGAACAGATATTGGTAGACATAATGCCATAGACAAACTTTTTGGATATAGTATAATTCATAAGATACCCGTACGAGACAAAATACTTGTTTTTAGTGGAAGAATATCTTCTGAGGTTTTAACAAAAGCCGCAAAAATTGGTGTTGGCATTATTTTATCAAAGTCGGCTCCAACTGATTTGGCGATACAACTTGCAGAAGATTTAAATATAACGGCAGTTGGTTTTATCCGTGGTTCGTCCTTTAATATCTATTCTCATCCTGAGCGGATCGTTTTATTAGCAGAACAGAAAAAGGAGGATACGAATAGTGAATAATCAACCGATACTAGATAAATTAGAACGTCCCTTAAGAGATTTACGAATCTCTGTAACTGATAAATGTAATTTTCGCTGTAGTTATTGTATGCCTGCTGAATTATTTGGCTCGGATTACCCTTTTCTTCAGCGCAAAGAGCTCCTTTCATTTGAAGAAATTGAACGTTTAACAAAAATATTTGTACAATCCCTCGGGGTTAGGAAAATTCGTATTACAGGTGGAGAACCGTTAATGCGACGGAATTTACCCGAATTAATCCACATGATTCATGAAATTGATGGTGTCGAGGATATTGCAATGACAACAAATGCCTCTCTTCTACCTCAATATGCAATACAATTGAGAGAAGCTGGTTTAAAGCGTGTTTCTATAAGCCTCGATTCACTAGACAATGAATTATTTAAAAAGATTAACGGTAGAGATGTATCTGTGGAAACTGTACTAGCTGGTATTGATGCAGCTAGTAATGCAGGTCTACAAGTTAAAATTAATATGGTTGTAAAACGTGGAATGAATGAAAAAGAAGTTGTTCCGATGGCAAAATTCTTTCGTGAAAAGGGACCTATACTACGTTTTATCGAGTTTATGGATGTTGGGAATACTAACGAATGGAAACTTGATGATGTTTATTCGAAGCAACAAATTATAGAAGATATTAACAAAGTTATGCCCCTCTCCCCTATTTCTCAAAACTATACTGGTGAAGTAGCGAAGCGTTATAAATATAATGATTCTGATGGAGAAATTGGCGTTATATCATCTGTGACAGATGCATTCTGTGGTAGCTGCAATCGTGCTCGCTTATCTGCAGATGGAAAACTATATACATGCTTGTTCTCTTCGGTTGGCCACGACATTAGAGAGCCAGTACGTTCAACAATGACAGACATAGAAGTTGCCAACTACTTACAATCTATCTGGAATAAACGAGATGATCGGTATTCGGAAGACCGAGAACAACTTCAAGCTACAAGGAAAAAGGTTGAAATGTCCCATATTGGCGGTTAGAATGAGCTATAATGGCATGTTCAATCAATAAAGGGGGAAATTGGAATGAGTTCATGTAAATTAGACCATCCGGTAGAAGATGTTCGTAAAAAGCTTGCTGATCAGAAAACGTTTTTACCTGTAGAATTAGTTGAAGGTACGTCAAAACTATTAGATCAAGGACCTTCTCAACAAGTGTTAAATGAAGTATTTCACCTTCTTAAGAAATACGATTTATCATCTAAGGAAGAACAACAATCACGAAATGAGCAATTGAAGAAGTATATATAAGAATATAAAACAAGGCTGTCTCACTTTTGAGACAGCCTTTACTCTTTTTTACTGTGGACTTTAATCAGTTAAGTTGAAGGGATAATGAAGCTCTTTCAAATGATTCTTTATTTCACCTTTTGTTTACGGTCTTCCATTTGGGGTGGCTCTTCCATCCAACCATTTTTGATCATAATTTTTCCACCCTTATGGGCATATTCAAATATGTCTTACATGAAAATTGACATTTTGGTTAGTAAGTCATTTCTTAAACTAAAAGCAGATCCAAGTGAGTTACTCCCCATAGAAAAACTACAAAAAAGACTTGTACAATACATCATCAGTTTATCGGAAAATGGAGCAACTGTTGAACGAGTCGCACGCCCACCTGCCGGCTGAGGGGTTGGTATATCAACTTGAAGTAACAATTCACTAAAGCAGGATACCATCATTCCTCTGGTAGAGGATTTGCGTTAGTTGTCGTCGTTATCATCCTACTACTAATACTCGGTGCAATGTGGTACTACTCTCATTCAAGAACTCCGAAAGCTTATTAAACCATGCTAAAATTTAAAGGCTATGCTATTGAAAAGAGAGTCTGAAAAAGTGTGATTTTCACTTTTTCAGACCCCTTAATGAAAAATGGCATAGCTTTTTTCCAATTCACAAGAATAGTTTTCAATTCCATACATTGTTTTCCTATTTTTGGAGAAAATAATGGCAAATGATTTTGGAGGATTGCCTAATGAATAACAATGAAACAAATCATCAATGGGACAAACAGCCTGAACCATACTGGAGAAAAAATATAGATATCGCCTCTTTCGATTCCTTAAATGAAGATGTAACAGTAGATGTTGGGATTGTAGGTGGAGGAATTACAGGTATCACTACTGCTTATTTACTCAGTAAAGAAGGCGTAAAAGTTGCTTTAATTGACTCAGATCCAATTTTAAATGGCACGACAGGTCATACAACTGCAAAAGTTACAACACAGCATGGTGTTATTTACGATGAGTTAATACAGCATTTTGGATTAGAAAAAACGCAACAATACTACCAAGCTAACGATAAAGCGCGTGGATTTATTAAAGATACAATTCAACTACTAAGGATTGACTGTGATTGGGAGGAACAAGACGCTTACATATATACGAATCAAGAGAAAGAGTTAAGCAAGCTAACAAAAGAAGCACAAGCTTATGAAAAATTAAATATTAGTGGAAGAATCGTTCCTTCTATGCCACTTGATATACCAATGATTTCAGCACTTGTCATGGATAAACAAGCCCAATTTCATCCGTTAAAATACTTATTCCCTCTTACGCAGAAAATTCTTGAAGCTGGAGGTAAAATTTATGAAAATACGACTGCCCTTGACATTGAGGAAACCGCAACTTACGCCAACATCATTACAAGCAAGGGTCATAATGTTAGATGCGAAAAAGTTATCTCATGCTCTCATTACCCGTTTAATGATGGAAATGGACTTTATTTCACCAGACTTCATGCTGAGCGTTCTTATGTTGTAGCAATGAAATCAAACAAGCCTTACCCTGGAGGAATGTATCTTAGCTCTGAAAGCCCGAGTCGTTCTGTACGTACAACTCCGATTGGAGATGATAATCTACTACTCATCGGTGGCGAAGGCCATAAAACAGGACAAGGAATAAACACAATGAAGCATTATGAAGCACTTGCTGACTTCGGAAAAGAAGTTCTAGGACTAACGGATATTCACACACGCTGGTCTGCTCAAGATATCTATACTTTAGACAATGTCCCTTATGTTGGTCAGATGACTTCAACGAATGACACTATCCTTGTCGCAACTGGATACCGTAAATGGGGTATGACAAATGGAACAGCTGCTGCGATGATGCTTAAAGAGTTAATCATTAATGGCAAGAACCCATATGAAGAAACATTTACACCGTCAAGATTTAAAGCAGATCCGAGTATTAAAACATTTGTAACACAGAATACGGATGTAGCAGTTGAATTTGTAAAAGGAAAAGTTGGTTTAGGACAAATCCACCCCGAGCAAGTTAAAAATGGTGAAGCTGCTCATGTAAGTATTAATGGCCAAAAAACATGTGCTTATCGGGATGATAATGGTGAACTACATTTAGTTGATGCTACTTGTAAGCACCTTGGCTGTGAGGTTGAATGGAATGAAGGAGAAAAAACATGGGATTGCCCTTGCCATGGCTCGAGGTACACGATTCAAGGCGATATAGTAAATGGTCCCACGGTTGAACCTTTGGATGAACGAAAAATAGACTAAAAAATACGAGAGCACTGAAAAAAAAGTCTGTTTCAGAAGAGGCTGATTTAATGCAAATCTGCCTCTTCCCCTTGTTTATCATTTAACATATCCCCCGCTCGTTTTATTGTTACTAAAAGCATAATCTCAACAACAAAGAATGTAATGAGCATAACAATAACTAAAAATGCGGCAAGATGCATTTGAACACTTATGAGGAATGGTTGGATTAAAAGAAGTATTACATTTACAACTAGATAAATATTCCACGTAAACGTAGTTCTTGTGAGAAGTTCATGTAATCCGTTCCCTTTTGCCATTTCGTAGATTGCCTTGATAATGTAATATACCATAAATAATTTCAGCACGTTCTCAATCGTATAAACAACCAATATAAATGTGGATGCGACTGTCACAGTTACACCTTCTACAGCCCCACCTTGAGCTTCATAGATTGAAAATATAGAAATAAAGACAAGAATGTAAGCGAAAGGTCTTGCTTTTCCAAATATTTCGTTTTGGCTTACTAACAGTCCTAGACTTGAAACAACCATCATATAGCCTATAAAGTCAGGTAAAATGTCTAAGCCATTTAATCGAAAACTAAGAAAAACAAGAAGTAACCCCCAAAATAATCTGTGATAACCTTTTCTATACATTTAAGAGTCACTTCCTTCTTTAATTAAATCCTTTACAGTTCCTTCATCCAAATAAGGAGTATAATGTATATTTGTTGTTTGACTAAATTCTATTCCAGCTTCTGTTTCAAATAGCAAACTTGTATCTAGTTTGTAAAAATGAGTACTTTCAATTTCATTTCGGAACCTAAAGGCATAAGAAAGTTTAAAATGATCCCCTTTGGTAAAAGTAACAGGCAATGAAGTTTTATTAGCATAGTCATGAGGTAATTTATCAGTAAAATAATTTAGATTCCCTCTACTATATAGAATTTCTTGATTTTTTTCGATTGTAACAAGTAAAGAGTCTACCAAGAATTCTTCATAAGGTATTTGTACGTCTATTAAATGCAATGGCTCTTGAATGCCGAACATATCAAAGCCTGTGTGATCTGAACCACTCCCACTTGAACGGTAGTCGACTAAATTTTCTTGAACGACTTCTCGTTCTTTGATATCTCGAATGCGAATAGTACCTATGTTAACACTTTCACTGTCGCCAT
Organism: Bacillus sp. FJAT-45350; assembly: GCF_002335805.1. NCBI lineage: Bacteria > Bacillati > Bacillota > Bacilli > Caryophanales > Bacillaceae > Bacillus > Bacillus sp. FJAT-45350. Next base: position 1,673,107 of record NZ_NISU01000001.1, read on the forward strand.
TACTGTAATGTACAATCATATCCTCAAAATCTAGTGTATCAAATAGTTCAGAGTCTATACGAATCATCAACTTCATCAACACTGTATGGGTGAAATGCTGATGAGGGTAATTTCCTTCAATATGGACATAGTCTACTCCAGGTATATCTACCCGGTAAATATAGTTTCCTTCCTGATAATTGGAATTGGTTAGATAATATAACTCGACGTAATTTGTGTCACCCCAACTCAATACATCATAATAATGCTCCATAAATAAGGGCTTAGACAGTTGATGACTTTTGTAGTATAGAATATTTCCTGTCCAAAGAATGGCAAGGATTATTAAGCCAATAACAACTGTCGTTTTGTTAAAAGATAAAAGTTTATTTGTCATATAAAAACTCCTTTAATAATGTATCTACTTTGTTTACGTCCATCGCAAATGATTAGTTTCAGAAAACGAATACAAACCTAATTTTTACACAAATTAACTTTATTAGAAAGATTTTTTTAGGAGGAATTAGATGAAGTACGAGGAATTAAAACAGGTCATACTGCTCGTTCAAGACGCTAAAAATATTGGCTGGGATTTTACTCAAGACGGAAAGTTACTACAGGCGAATAACGGAAATTATGACCATGAACCTGTCACATTTACGAGTGAAGAGCAGTTATTAGAATGGCTTGAAGAACAATATGATGCTGAAATGTAATGATTTGTTACTGACTCCATTATCTAGTTGGATCAGAGTGAAAAAGTATGTCCACACTTTTCCACTCTGATCCTTTTTGTTCTTTGAAATGCTTTACCAATTTTCGTTTTGCGGGTTTTGTTCTTTATCACTCAATTTCTGATAAAATAAATAGAAAATGAGGAGTTAAGCTAATGAAATTAATTATTAATGCTGATGATTTTGGTTATTCAAGAGGTATTAATCACGGCATAATTGATAGCTATAAGTACGGTGTACTAACAAGTGCTACGATGATGATGAATATGCCGGGTACAGAACATGCTGTCCAACTTGCGAAGGAGCATCCTGGTTTAGGCGTTGGAGTTCACTTAGTATTAACAACGAGAAAACCTTTGCACCGAGATGTTCCTTCACTAATTTCACATGATGGCATATTTAAAACAAGAAAAGAAGTGTTTGATTTTACATCAATAAACATAGAAGATATTGAAAAGGAATGGACCGAACAAATTGAGAAGTTATTGTCCTTTGGATTGAAACCATCTCATTTAGATAGTCATCATTTTGTTCACTCTCATCCACAAATCAGTCCAGTTCTATTTAAGTTAGCTGAAAAATATCAGATTCCTGCAAGAAATCATTTTCTGGTCGAGAAACCGCCTTCTATCCGAACGACAGATGTATTTATTGATAAGTTTCATAAGGATGGTATCACATTGAAAACATTTTTTGAGCTAACACTATATAAAAATCAAACAGTTGAAGTGATGGCACATCCTGGTTATTTAGATGAGGAAATATTGAATCACTCCTCCTACTCTTTTCCAAGAACTAAGGAAGTGGTCATATTAACCTCAATGGAATTAATGAGTTGGATAGAAAAAGAACAGGTTAAATTAATAAATTTTAACCATATATAAATAACCACATAGGAGTACATTTGCTATTTTGGAACGTGTTCAGTTCAGTTATTGGGGAGAAGAAAAGTAAATTCACTTCTAACAATACATTTTAGCATATGAAACAGAAGGAAGACGAAATTTAAAGTTTTTTAATAAAGAAGCTAAAACCTCTATCTTCTTCCAAGATTTTTGGTTGGTTTTCTTTTTATATTACTTTTTCAGTAATACATTAGCTTGCTTCATCACATTTGTTACTAAATCGTCAACTGTTTGATCCTTTGCTAGTCTTGGGCTTTGCCCTGACCACAATGACATGTACTGTGGGTTATTTTGACCTACTGATGCTTTTCGAATAGCGCTTGTCAGGGTGTTTTGCACTGGATAACTAGGAAGTTCGCATTCAATATCTTTCATTTTTTCAATGAATTCATTTTGAATACCTCTTGCTGATTTACCCGAAAAAGCTTTTGTCAAAGTAGTATCGTTTTCTTTTGCTTCAAGAAGTGCCTTTTTATATACTTGGTGTGCACCACTTTCTTTGCACGTAAGGAATGCTGAGCCCATTTGAACTGCTTGTGCCCCTAGGCAAAAAGCAGCCATTAAACCACGCCCATCCATAATTCCACCTGCTGCAATAACCGGTATCGTTACAGCATCAGCTACTTGCGGGATGAGTGACATGAGGCCAATCATTCCGCTATCACAGTCTCCAGTAAATGTCCCTCGATGTCCACCAGCTTCACTTCCTTGAACGACAACTATATCCATTCCCGCTTTTTCATTAAGAATCGCTTCTTCAACAGTTGTTGCTGTTCCGATTACGATAGTTCCATTTTCTCTTAATTCGTTAATTATGTCTTTTGGCGGTAATCCAAAAGTAAACGAACATACTGGAACCTTCTCATCTCTCACTACCTTCACTTGCTCATAAAAAGTTGAAAAACCCTCCTCAGCAGTAGCAATTTGGGGGTTATCATCCTTTATCACTAATTCGTCTCGAAAAGGTTGTAATAACTCATTTGCTATCTGTAACTCATTTTCAGTAATTGTAAACTCACTTGGTATAAAGATATTGACACCAAAATTATATTTCGTCATATTGCGAACTTCTTGAATCTGTTGTTTAATTTGGCTTGCATTCATATAACCAGCGCCAATCATGCCTAATGTACCTGCATTCGATGCTGCACTTACTAAAGCCGAGGATGTAATGCCACCTGCCATAGGTGCTTGAATGATTGGGTGTTCTATCTTTAAAAGTTCTGTTACATGGTTTTTAAACATTGATTATTCCTCCCACTTTACTACTTAATTTATTTTCTCAAAAAAGTACAAACAGTTCAAAATATTTTATAAATAAATTTGTTTAGGACAAGTTTTGATTTGGGTACATCATTTATACAACAAGCAATTGCTTGATTATATAGATATAATCGAAAAGGCCACATGAGATTGGTTGTTCCCCCTCCCATCTCGTGAGGTCTTTTATTACATACAATTTCCAGTTAAAAAATCTACATAAAAAACGTTAAAACGAGCAGATTAACTAGTACATCATACAAAGGAGGTCATTTAGATGCAAAACAACAACAGTAACAACTCAAATCAATTAGTGGTACCTGGAGTTCAGCAAGCACTAGACCAAATGAAGTATGAAATTGCACAGGAATTTAACGTACAGTTAGGTCCTGATGCTACTTCAAGAGCAAATGGTTCTGTAGGTGGCGAAATTACGAAGCGTCTTGTTCAAATGGCTGAACAGCAAATGAACGGCACTATTCAATAGTTCTTCTTAAGAATTTAATATTTGGCTTTTTGAAGCAGGCATTTGCCTGCTTCTTTTTTCGTTTAGGATTTACTTTCATTTTTAGATGTAAAATTTTTTAAATAATATTGTTTAGGACAAGTTTTGATTTGGGTACGTCATTTATACAACAAGCAACTGCGCTTGATTATATAGATAGACAGAGTTTTGTGAGATTGAAATAATCGTTTCAATTTCACAACGTAATTCTCCTCGTGTGATTGGCTGTTCCCCCTCCCGATCCCATGAGGTTTTTTACTGTCTTAATGATTCTAACAAAATTCCACCATTTTCTAATGAAAAAACCTACATAAAAAGCGAAAAAAAGCGCAGATTAACTAATGAATCATACAAAGGAGGTCATTTAGATGCAAAATAACAACAGTAACAACTCAAATCAATTAGTGGTACCTGGAGTTCAACAAGCACTAGACCAAATGAAGTATGAAATTGCACAGGAATTTAACGTACAGTTAGGTCCTGACGCTACTTCAAGAGCAAATGGTTCTGTAGGTGGCGAAATCACGAAGCGCCTTGTTCAAATGGCTGAGCAACAAATGAACGGCACGATTCAATAATAACCAACTTACCCAACTTCCAATTTCAATCAATTTAATATTTGGCTTTTTGAAGCAGGCGATTGCCTGCTTCTTTTTTTAGTAGAACAAAAACCGAAAAGCGTTCTTTTGTTTAAGCTTTCACTTATCGACAGCTTAAGTATTTTTAAATTTTCTAAGCCATTAAAAAATCCAGTGACAAGAGAAACTTGCCACTGGAATTATATGCTCATCATTAATGCGCAAACACATGGTTTTCAATAACAACTGAGACCGTTCGACTTCTTACCCATTGGTCGTTTGTTTTGGCTGGATTGTAGAAGTAAAGAGAACCATTAGTAGGGTCTTCTCCGTTTAAGGCTCGTCTAGCTGCCTCTCTGTTATTTCTATCAGGAACTGATGAGTGAATGATGCCACTACCTGCTGGACTAAATTGATAATGATCGTGGCTTTTTTCGAATATAACCCCTCTTATCGTATTAGGAAAGTCACGATGGTTCATTCGATTTAGGATTACTGCTCCTACTGCAATTTGTCCTCTAAGGGACTCTCCTCTAGCTTCTGCGTGAATCATTTTTGCTAGCCATTCAACTTCTTCTTCGCTTATTCCTGTTGCTGTACGTTGTGCTGTACCTGGAATTAATAAAGTTTGTCCAATTAATATGTTTGAAGAAGAGAGATTATTAGCGCTCATAAGAGCATTGACAGTTGTACCATATTTATTGGCAATTTGTGATAAGGTGTCTCCTGCAACGACTCGGTAATGTGATGTTTGACTGTGAGTAGTCCCAGTGCGTTGTTGAGGAGACAATTGCAGTACCTGTCCAACATGTATCATATCTGAAGTGAGATTGTTCATTCTTTTAATATTTGCTACCGTTGTTCCATGTCGATTCGCTATTAGGAAAAGAGTATCACCTTGCCGGACTCTGTAAGAACTTGTAGTTCTTTGAGTATCGCCTTGAATTCTCAACGACTGACCTACATATAATGTATCACCAGTTAAATTGTTAATACTTCTTAAATGCTCTACTGATGTACCAAATCGATTGGCTAAAATCCATAATGTATCACCTGAAGAAACTATGTACGTATTTTGTACTGCTTGTTGTTTTGTACGTGGTTCAGCGGCATGTGTTTTAGATTCTGTATTTACAAAAGCTAATGAAGTGACTAACACTGTACCTGCCATAACCTTTGCACCAAGCAATTTAAAGTTTGGAAATTTCTCATCAATATAATTCTTGGCTTTTGTCTCAATAGATTGTGCATCTTCTTTTATTTCCTCAAATTCTGTAGCAAATTCAACCGAATGGGTATCTAAAAATAAAATGATTTCATATCCATCATGTAATTTCTCTAGTTTATAGTGAGTAAAATTCATCTTTATATCCACCCCTTCCTGCCCTATTGTTTCCAAACTTCTTAATTTTGATAAAAATTTGTGTATCGGATGATATAAGAGCACGACAAAAAGCACAGTGGAAAATTTCCACTGTGCACTTAAAGCGATTATTTAGTAATTTGTTGCACCTGTATAAGCATTTCTTGCAGTCGACTCTGTAGCGTATGAACGTCTGTCCCATCAGTAGTTGCTTTTTTCATTAAGAGTTCTGGAATATTGCATGCAGACTCTCTTAACTTCTCACCTTTACTTGTAAGAGACACTATAACAACGCGTTCGTCTGAAGATAAACGCTTGCGTACAATCAGTTCATTCTCCTCCATCCGCTTTAACATTGGAGTTAGCGTTCCTGAGTCTAAATAAAGCAGTACACCCATTTCTTTTACAGAAATTTCAGAGTGTTCCCATAATACAAGCATAGCTAAATATTGAGGGTAAGTTAGTCCTAACGGTTCAAGTAATGGCTTATATAATTTCGTTATTTCTCTTGAGCAAGCATAGATAGTAAAACATAATTGATTCTCTAGCTTTAATATTTCTTCAGAGTTCAATGGTTACGCCTCCAGTAAACCTTTTATATCCGATTCAATTTTACCTGGTTTCGTTGCAGGTGCATATCGCTTTATAACGTTTCCCTTTTTATCGACTAAAAATTTAGTGAAATTCCATTTGATTTCTGATGAAAATAGTCCCTTTTTTTCTTTTGTTAGATGCTTAAAAAGAGGATGAGCATTAGGTCCCTTTACTTCACTCTTTTTAAAAAGCGGAAATGTAACACCAAAGTTCAGCTCACAAACTTGTGAAACCTCTTCATCTGTCCCAGGTTCTTGATTCAGAAACTGATTGCTAGGGAAACCTAGTACAACAAAGCCAATTTCTCCATATTCCTCATAGAGTTTCTGTAGTTCTTTAAATTGAGGAGCCAATCCACACTTGGTTGCTGTATTAACAATTAACATTACCTTACCTTCATAGTTTGATAAAGACACTTCTTCACCATTAATCTTTTCTACTGTAAATTGATGTACTGACATACGAATACCTCCCTGGATAAAATAACTGATTGTGGTTAATTTAATTGTGCGCAATTTAATTATAGTGAAAGTATATATTGCATCTAATTTATTTACAAGTAGAATACCTTATATTTTAAAAAAATCCCTCCACTCAAAATTTGTGAAAGGGATTTCATATAACATATTATTTTTTTTCACCAATGAAATAGCCAATAATACCGCCGATAACTGCTGGTACTAGCCAGCCTACACCCTCACTGTACAGAGGGATATATCCATATAAATCATGTAAAAATGTAATTTCAATACTAGCTATTGCTAATCCATCAACTATACTGACAATTGCTGCTCCAATAATAGCTCCGATATAAACGTTTGAATGAATTATTTTATCAATAAAGGAAAGAAGTATTAGCACCATTGCTATTGGATAAATAGCAATGAGAATTGGTAAAGAAAAAGCAATTAATTGGGAAAGACCCATATTTGCCATCGTTAAACTGAATAAGCATAAAATCGCGATTACAACTCGATAGGACAAACTTGGCATAAGTTTAACAAAATACTCTCCACAAGCTGAAACTAAGCCAATCGATGTTGTCAAACAAGCAAATGTAATAACTAACCCTAAAATAATCGCACCAGTTGAACCAAATAAAGCAGATGCAACTCCAGATAGAATAGCTCCACCGTTATCTAAGTATCCTATACTTGCTACACTACTTGCCCCTAGGTAAGCAAGGACAAGGTAAACAATAGACAAACCTAATCCCGCTATCAAACCAGCTTTTATAGTCGCTACTGCAATCGCTTTCTTTTCCGTGATGCCTTGTTCAGTTATTCTAGAAATAACAACGATTCCAAATACTAAGGCAGCAATCGTATCCATCGTTAAATACCCTTCAAGAAACCCTTTAAATAGCGGTGCAGACTGATACGCATCAAGTGCATGAGGGATTTCACCCATCGGTGTTAAAAATCCTTTTACAGCAAAAATCGCAATTAAAATTAATAAAATCGGGGTAAGTACCTTACCAATCCGTCCAACTAGCTTGGCTGGATTTAGAGCTAACATGTATGTAATTCCAAAAAATATAACCGTGTAAATAAATAAAGTTAAACCAGAATCAAGCAATCCCTCAGACAAAAAAGGTACAACTCCTATTTCGTATGCTACTGTACTCGTCCTAGGAATTCCAAAAAACGGGCCTATTGCTAAGTAAACTGTTAATGTAAAAGCAACAGCAAACAATGGATTGACCTTAGATGCTAGTGTTTGTAGATCTCCCCCTGTTCTAGCAATGGCTATGACTGCAAGAACGGGTAACCCTACACCAGTAGTTAAAAATCCAACCGTTGCCATCCACACATTCACACCTGCAGCTTGCCCCATCGCTGGGGGAAAAATTAAATTTCCTGCCCCAAGAAACAGTGCAAACATCATTAAACCAATGGCTATGTTTTCCTTTGTTGACATCTCTCTCATGATAATCCTCCATTATTACCTTCTAATTCTATAGCTTTTTTATACTATCATAATTTTTAAAAAATTATATCAAGATATAAAAAGTCTATATATTTTGGTAATTCTGTCTTTTGTCGTTCATCTAATAAGTATAAAGAACATCCCTTTAAAGAGAGAGGCCACTGAAAAGTGTGGTTTTCAGTGGCCTGATGAAGATTCCTATTAGTACAACTATATTTAAATAGCCTTCTAAGTCAAGTAATTCAATGTCTTCCACTGTTGGACCCTCTACTGTAATTTCCTTTTTAGCGAAGCTAATACTAGTCCTAGTTCGATCTCTTGCAGAACATGTACATTTGTTGTGGCTCTTTGTTCAAGTTTACTTGCCAATTCTTTAAAGCTAACTAATCCTGATACTGGGAAATCGAACTTTTTAATACCAAGTACAAGTGTATCATTACTTCTTTATGTGATAAACAATTGACTCATAGGGACGTAACTTTATTTCCTTTGCCATCTGGCTAGAGTCGGTGTAGTTTGATAATAAGATTGATCCACTCTTAATAATTGATACTAAGTCAACTGGTAATTCAAACATCGTCCCAATTCCAAAGAAATTATTAACAACTAGAAGAAGCTCTTCTTCATATGTTCTAGTATAAGCAAAAATTTGGTCGTGTTCTTTTAGTAAGAGCTTATAATCACCATGAGTGACTAATGGTAAATCCTTACGAAGCTGATTTAACTTTTTGTAATGATAAAAGATTGAATCTTGGTCATTTAATGCAGCCTCCGCATTAACTTCCGGGTAGTTACTAGCAACATTAATCCACGGTGTTCCTGTTGTAAAACCCGCTTGTGGTGAATTGTCCCATTGTACTGGTGTTCTAGAATTGTCACGGGATTTACGTTTGATAATCTCCATAATTTCTTCTTCTGGAATATCTTTTTCTTTCATGATGTTATAGTAATTTAATGTTTCAACATCACGATATTCAGAGATGTGATCGAACTTAGGGTCAGTCATTCCAAACTCTTCCCCTTGATAAATATAAGGAGTTCCTTGCATCATATGAATCGTTGTTGCTAACATTTTCGCAGATTCTTTGTGGAAAGTTTGGTCGTTTCCATAACGAGTAACAACTCTTGGTTGGTCATGGTTACACCAGAATAGTGCGTTCCATCCGCCACCTTTATGCATTTCTACTTGCCATGTTGATAGGATGTCCTTTAATGATTGGAAATCAACCTCACCGATTGCCCATTTTTCACCATTAGGATAGTCAACCTTTAAATGATGAAAGTTGAAAGTCATACTTAGTTCATTGTTTTCTGGGTTTGTATACTGGATACAATGATCGATCGTTGTAGAAGACATTTCTCCTACTGTCATTACATCATACTTTGAGAACACTTCTTGATTCAATTCCTTCATAAATTCATGAACTCTAGGACCATCTGTGTAAAATTTTCGTCCATCACCAGGGGCTACTGAGCCATCATCATTAGGAAACTGCTGGTCTTTTGAGATAAGGTTGATTACATCAAGGCGGAATCCGTTAACACCTTTATTGAACCAAAAGTGCATCATATCATATACCTTTTGTCTAACCTCATCGTTTTCCCAATTTAAATCTGCTTGTGTTACATCAAATAAATGAAGATAATATTGCTCTGTTTTCTCATCATACTTCCAAGCTGAACCACCAAATTTAGAAATCCAGTTAGAAGGCTCCTTACCATCTACTGGGTCCTTCCAGATGTAAAAGTCACGATATGGGTTGTTTTTCGATTCCTTAGACTTAATGAACCACTCATGTTCTGTAGATGTATGATTCACAACGATATCCATAATGACTTTAATGTTACGTTTATGTGCTTCTTCTAGTAGGCGATCAAAATCTTCCATCGTTCCATATTCATCATGTATAGAAAAGTAATCACTAATATCATAGCCATTATCTTTTTGTGGTGAGCGATAAATCGGAGTTAACCAAATAACATCAATTCCAAGCTCATGTAAATAATCTAGCTTCTGAATAATTCCTTGTAGATCTCCTACACCATTCCCTGTCGTATCATTAAAGCTTTTTGGGTAGATTTGATAGACTACTGCATTTCTCCACCATTCCATTTTATTCACGTATATCACTCCGGAATTTTAAGTCTAAATTTTTAGAAAAGAGTTTGTCTCAGTACTAGTTTCGCTCCTCATGGTTCTACGAGCAACCTACTAATAGTAAGACTTCAAAAGAAGATTGTCTCAAAAGTAAATAACAACATTTGGACAACCCTTTTCATGTTCACTATGCTTGCTTTTTAATTTTTGCAACTGTATATGTCAGTACAAATGGGACTATAATTGCAATTAACATACCGAAAAAGAACGGTAGCCATTTGTCAGGTACTATTGAGAATATACCTGGTAGTCCACCTACACCAATAGACATTGCTAATACTTTATTTACTGTAATCACAACAGCGGCAATTGCTGAACCAATAATTGCACATATAAACGGGTATTTAAATCTCAAATTGACCCCGAACATTGCTGGTTCAGTAATCCCTAGATAAGCTGACACGGATGAAGTGAAAGACAACCCTTTCAATTTCTCATCCTTCGTAGCGAACATCATCGCAAGGGCAGCAGAACCTTGTGCTATATTTGATAATGCTAAGATTGGCCATAAAAATGTTGCTCCGGTTGTTCCAATTAACTGAATATCGACTGCTAGGAATGTATGATGCATCCCTGTAATAACTAAGGGCGCATAAATTGCTCCATATAATAAACCGCCTAATGCTGCAAAATTATCAAAAATACCAACAAATAAAGCTGTTATACCATTACCAATTGCAAATGTAACAGGTCCAATCACGATAAATGATAAGAAACCAGTAACTAATAAAGCAATAGGGGCAACGAGCAATAATTGAAATGCATCAGGTATCCGCTTACGTAAGAAAATCTCTAATTTTGCTAAGATATACGCTGCAAATAAAATCGGTAAAACTTGTCCTTGATAACCGATCATGGCAATATCTAAACCAAATAAGTTCCAATAAGGCACTTCTCCCGCTTCTTTCGCAGCACCATAAGCCCAAGCATTTAATAAATCTGGATGAACTAACATAAGACCTAATACAATCCCGAGCAATGGATTTCCACCGAATTTTTTAACAGCTGACCAACCAATCAAACCAGGTAAAAATACAAATGCGGTATTGGCAATTAAGTTGATAATACTAGCAAAGTCAGCCCACTGCTGATGGACATCAACGATTGATTGTTCATCATAAAAGATTCCAGGCCCTGTTAAGATATTATTGATACCCATTAGTAAACCAGCAGTAACAATCGCTGGTAAAATAGGAATGAAAATATCAGCAAGCGTTTTAATTGCACGCTGTAAAGGATTCATTTTCTTTGCGGCTGCATCTTTTGTTTCTTCTTTCGTTGCTTCACCAATACCTGTTATATTGACCATTTCCTTGTATACCTTATCTACAAGACCTTGCCCAATAATGACCTGATATTGACCATTCGTACTAAAGGTACCCCTTACAATGTCAAGATTTTCTAGTGCTTCCTTGTTTACTTTAGATTCATCATGTAACACGAATCGTAAACGTGTGACACAGTGTGTAGCTGTAGAAATATTATCTTTCCCACCAATCGCTTCTACGATTTGTTCTACAACTTGTCTATTCACGTCTGCCATTTCTGTACCCTCCTGATGATAGCGATTTTTTAGTAAGTATTTAACTTAGCTATGTATATTAAACGCCCCTTCGCAAACTTGTATATACATGTTTGAGATAATTTCATCTTGTATATACAAGTTAGTTAATTAATATTTCATTGTTAATATGCTCAGAAAATAGGTAAATTAGTGATGAAATGTGCAAGAAATACCACCACTCTTATTAAGTACTAGTGAAATACAAAACAAAAAAGCTCAGAAAATATCTGAGCTTTCCCCTTATAATATGGACATGTAATTCGCTATTCATCAGAATCTTTTGATTCCTAAGTTTTCCGGACAAGAGTTCCTTTATATATAGTCAATTTTAATAATAATACCGAACTATTTAGTGATAACGGAACCTAAGTCCGCTTAATAATAATCTACCACCAAAATCGAAATATAACGTAATCAATGTCCTCTATCTTTATCACAATTATTTTGACAGTATATCCTGAGGGCGATAAATCACATAGCTAGTAGGTGTTTCTCTCACGATTACTTGTATACACTTCGGTTTATTATCTGTGTTGTCTAAGTACTTCTGAATATTTTCCCAGATCGTTCTTGCTACAACCTCTGTTGTCGGAAAATAATCTGGGTCTCTATCATTATAGTCTTCATTGTGGTCATTCAATAAACTGTGGTCATAACGCTTATGAACCAATTCCTTTAATATTTGAAAATTTACTAGAAATCCACTATCATTCAGTACATTCCCGGCAACAGTTATATTAACGAAATACGTGTGGCCATGGACATTTTTGCATTTACCAGCTGCATCATGTGGAATAAAGTGAGCTGCTGCAAAATGAAAATCTTTATTAAGCTCAAATCTATATGGGTGAGGTACTTGCGGATAAAATTGTTGCAACATCGTTGTTATTCATCTCCTTAATCATATAACACACTTCTACAATATACTTTTTATTATACGATAACAAGTATATCCTTTATTTTAAACTTGTTCAAAACGTTTAGTCCTACTAGTTAAAATACATAGTTAAAGCCTGATACAAGTTAGTCTCATATCAGGCTTTAACTAAAACTATTGTTTTAAGAAAAATCAATTGAGTTTTCTTTTTTGTTTTTCGAGAAAAATGATACCCATTGTAGCCAGTTCCTCTTAGTATTTTCTTCTACCTTAGAAGCAGCAACTTCTCTGTAATCAGTTACAAATTGCTGAAAGAGTTCTTCTCTCTCTTCTAGCTTATGTTGAATATACAATTTCTCTTCTTCATCCTTCTCTATATTCGTTCTTAGTTTATTAATTTCTTCATACGTATTGTTCGTTGTTTCTACAATACATTGCGAGTAATTTTCAAGAACCGTTTTACTTTGCTTCTGACCAATTTGAATTTCTTTCTTTATTTCACTCTTTAGTTCTTCTTTCACTTCATTAAGAAATTCGTCCTTTAATAATGAAAAAGAATCTTTTAAACTTTCTACATGTCCAACCGTTTCTTCATGTAGAGCAATCATATTACTATAATTTTCATTTGCTTCTTCTTGTACACTAGAAGTATCAACACTTACAAATTCTTCTTGAATTTCATCTATACTATTTCCTTCTAAAATATATCTAATATCCTCATCCTTTACATTCTTGTCCTTTAAGATTTTAATCTTACTTAGCATGTCAATCTCATACTCCGTATACATTCTCGCACCCGTCTTACTACGTTGAATATATAAGATCGTATTAAAGTTGTCTTCCCACTCTTTTAACTTACCTACTTGAAGCCTTAATTTCTTAGCCACTTCTTTCGTTGTATACCTTTTTACATCTGACATCTCCAACACCAACCTTTTCTATTATTTGTTCTATATACACAATTAGAGAAGGGTAGGTCATTTTTCCTTCTTAACGACAAATGTTCTAAAAAGAAGCGACCATTCTGCAAATGTTCCTAATTAATGCAGTTCTACTATTTAAAACCCTTAACGGAGCTTAGTCTTTTTCCGTTAAGGGTTCTTCATATATTACGTCATATTCTATTTTCCCGTTTTAAACATCGTCATTACTTCTCTTAATTCTACAGCTAGCTTTGCTAGGTTTTGAGCGTCATTCGCAATTTGGTTAGCGGATGATGCTTGCTGGTCTGTAGTTGCACTTACTTCTTCTGCACCTGCTGAAGCTTGCTGTGTGACAGCTGAAATACTTTCCATATTCCTACCGATTTCTTCGCCGATTCTTTCTAAATCCTGTACAGACTCGAAGATTGATTTGTTCCTTTCTAATACCTCATCCACATAAGCTGCAATTTCTGTAAAGGCTTGACTTGCTTTTTGTACAGTCTCAGTCCCTTCCTTTACAACACCTTCTCCTTTTTGGATTGAGTTTACAGCACGTTGACTTTCTGTCTGGGTATCCTTGATGAGCCTAGAAATCTTATCAGCTGACTCACTTGTCTCACTAGCTAATTTTCGGACCTCATCTGCTACAACTGCAAATCCCTTTCCGTGCTCCCCTGCTCTAGCTGCTTCAATTGAAGCGTTTAATGCAAGAAGGTTTGTTTGTTCTGCAATACTTGTAATCATCCCAATGATATGTCCTATTTCTTTTGATTGGTTATCCAATCGACCAATTGTAACTGATGTTTCTTTTACTGTCATATCCACATCATTCATCTTCTCTAATGCATACTGAGCGGATTGTAGTCCTTTTTCAGCTGAGCTTTTACTATTTGTAGATGTGTCGATAACTTCATTAGTGTAATTTGATATTTTCTTTACTGTATCAATCATTGTATTCATTCGACTAGTTGTGTTTGTTACTGAATCAGCAATATCTGTTGTACCTTGAGCTAATTCTGATATCGTAACAGCTACTTGCTGGGATGCCTCCTTCGTTTCAGAGCTAGAACGTATAAGGGTATCTGATGAATCTTTGACAGTAGAACTAACATTGTCTATTTTATAAAGTAATTCTTGTATCTTCTTTACCATTTTATCAAAGTTATTACTTAGTATCCCAACCTCATCCTTAGATTGACTTGATGATGATACGGTTAAATCCCCTAATGCCACTTGAGATGTTAAATCACTAAGCTTTTGGATTGGACTTACTAGACTTCTTGCAAAAATAAATACTATGATAATACTAAATAAAAGAACTACTGCAGCCGTGACAAAAGATAGCATCGCTAAATATGAAAGATTACCTGTAATTTCTTTAACTGGTGCAGAAATGACGAATCCCCATTTAGTTAATGGAATCATCGTATAAAAAGCATAGCTTTCTACCTGATTATCCTTATAAACAGCCGTACCTGTTTCATTATCTAACACATTAGAAACAATTCCCCTTAGTTCACTATTCTCACTCTCTAATAAATTAACATCCATGATAACGCTTTCATCTGGATGAGCAATAACTGTACCTCTCTCATCAACCAAAAAGGCGAACCCGTCTTGCCCAATAGTAAATTCTCCAACTAATGTTTGAATATCTGCAATTGGCACAGTGGCAATGAAGACTCCAGAAAAAATTCCATTAGAGTATATCGGAGTACTTACTACTATAATCATTTCCTCAGTTGCTCGTGAAATAAGTGGTTCTGATAGGACTGTTTCCTCTCTTGCAACTGTATCTATATAATACTGACGATCTTTAACGTCTACTTCTCCCCCGGAATCTACATATGCAACCCCATCTAAACTAACGATTCCAAGCGAATCAAAACCATTTAACCGTCCTATTTCTCTTGCTATGTAAGGTACTACTGTTGTTGGGTTCATTGTTTGAACCAATTCAGTATTTGCTATTAACTCTACTTCACTTACTTTTTGTGAGAAAAAATTATTAATATCATTTCGTGCACTTTCTAAACTGATTTCCGTTTTTTCCGCAAACTCAAGCTCCAGGAATTCTTTGGCTTTGTTATGGTTAATAATCGCAACTAGTACGAGTGCTATAACTAAAACAGGCAAAACAACTAATAATAATTTCGTGCGCAAACTCTTCACATCACCATCCCCTTTCAAGTGTTTTTAATGACATTTAGCTTAAAGGTGCTATAGTCCCTCTTTGTCATCGGACGTACTATAAAACACTGCTATTGTCAGAAAAATAAATCTATTTACCTACTATCATACCAAACTATCAAATAAAGGCAATATAATATAAAGAATATACTGAATTGCATCCATAAAAAAATATAAGTTACAGTTTATATGCTAATTATTTCACCTCTACTATTATTTTTAAAAGAAATTTAAACAAATGATATAGCTTACTACCTAGTATATTGTATATATTTAACATATTATCATAATTATTCTATATCAACTATTTCTATTTTTACAATTCTTCATAGAACAAAACCGCAAAAGCGGTATTTGTTTGATGCAATGTTTTGATGCAATGTGCAGAGCCACTACCTGTTTTAAAGTATAGTGACAAGTGGGTTTCTTGGCGCTATACGCGTAGTGCGCGGAGCCATTGCCCTTCTTTGAATAAGCTTTCACTTATCCACAGCTTAAGTATTTTTTAATTTCCTAAACCTCAAAAAAAACGAATACCACCTCGCTTTCGAAGGTAGTATTCGCTCTGAGTATTTCCTATTTCATAACTTTACACATATTATTAGTAAATTCTACTGGGTCTTCAAGCGGTAATCCTTCAATTAGAAGCGCTTGATTGTATAGTAGGTTAGTGTAAAGGTTTAATTTTTCTTTATCACTTTCAAAAGCAGACTTTAAAGAGCTGAAGATTTCATGACTTGTATTAATTTCTAATACTTTATCAGCCTGTACATTTTGATTATCAGGCATCGCCTTAAGAATCTTCTCCATTTCAATACTAACTTCACCAACAGTTGATAAGCAAACCGGGTGATTTTTTAATCTTTTTGATACCTTTACATCTGTTACTTTTCCTGAAAGAATTTCCTTCAGTGAATCAAAAAGCTCTTTGTTGTCACTTTGCTCTGCCTCTGCTGACTCTTTTCCTTCGTCTTCAATCCCTAAATCTCCACTTGATACTGATTTGAATTCTTTTTCTTTATATGCCATAAGCATGCGAATTGCGAACTCATCCACTTCATCTGTAAAGTAAAGAATCTCATAGCCTTTATCTGCAACTAGCTCAGTTTGTGGCATTTTTTCGATTCTGTCATATGATTCACCAGAAGCATAATAGATGAATTTCTGGTCGTCTGCCATTCTAGATACGTATTCATCTAGAGTCACCATCTTCTTCTCTTTTGAAGAATAGAACATTAGTAGGTCTTGTAATTCCTCTTTATTTGCTCCAAAGTCACTGTATACGCCATACTTTAACTGGCGACCAAATGAATTATAGAATTCTTCGTACTTTTCTCTTTCATCCTTTAATAAGCTTTGAAGCTGACTGCTGATTTTCTTTCTGATGTTTTTTGCAATTAGCTTTAATTGGCGGTCATGTTGAAGAATTTCACGTGAAATGTTTAATGATAAATCCTCTGAATCAACCATCCCTTTAACAAAGCTAAAGTAATCAGGAAGTAAATCAGAACATTTCTCCATGATTAACACACCGCTAGAATATAGCTCTAAGCCTTTTTCAAATTCCTTTGTGTAGTAATCATAAGGCATTTTTTCTGGAATAAATAAAATCGAATTGTATCTAACAGCTCCGTCTACACTAATATGGATATGCTTCAGTGGCTTGTCAAATCCATAATGCTTCTCAGAATAGAAGTTTTCGTAATCTTCTGTAGTCAACTCATTCTTATTCTTTCTCCAAATAGGAACCATGCTGTTAATCGTTTCTTCTTCTTGATATTCAACAAATTCCTCTTCGTTATCTTCTTTAGGCTTGGACACAGTTACGTCCATTTTAATAGGGTAACGAATAAAGTCTGAGTATTTCTTTATAATAGATTTAAGACGGTATTCTTCTAAATACTCATCGTATTGGTCATCTTCCGTGTTTTCTTTGATTTTCAAAGTAATTTCTGTACCGACAGATTCTTTTTCAGTTGGAACAATTATATATCCTTCTGTCCCCTTTGATTCCCATTTGTATGCTTCTTCACTACCACGTGCTTTACTGATAACTGTAACCTCATCAGCAACCATAAATGATGAGTAGAACCCTACTCCAAATTGTCCGATGATATCATGACCATCTTTACTTTCATTTTCATTTTTAAAAGCTAATGAACCACTTTTCGCGATAGTTCCAAGATTATTTTCTAATTCCTCTTTAGTCATACCAATACCAGTATCTGTAATCACTAATAACCTATTTTCTTTATCAGCTGTTACTTTTATGTAATAATCCCCTTGGTCAAAACTTATAGTATCGTCTGTCAATGCCTTATAATACATTTTATCAATTGCATCACTTGAGTTAGAAATTAATTCTCTTAAAAATATTTCTTTCTGAGAATAGATAGAGTTAATCATCATTTCTAACAATCGTTTTGATTCTGCTTTAAATTGTTTCGTTGTCATATTCAGTTCTCCTTTCAAATGTCACTTTCTATATTAGCACTCTACATACGAGAGTGCTAATTCATCTCCTTATTTTACATATCCAACAGAAAGTGTCAAGAATTGTAGGTAATTTACCGATCGAGAAAAAGTAGTTTTTTTGTCTTAATATGCGCTTGCCCGGAAAATATTTCTAAAGACAAGTGCAGTAATTGAACTTTTTAGTTTGCCGGTGATAGAATTATTATAAGTTAGTATAAAATGGCTTGATTGTAGGCAACAAATAACTTTTACGTTTGGTTTATTATTTCTCTGTTTTTCAGTAGTCATTAAATGAGGTGATTTAATGAAGCTTGTTGTCATTTCAGACACACATATTCCAAAACGAGCTAAGGGGCTACCTTCAAAATTGATAGCTGATTTAAAGGATGCAGAATTGATAATCCATGCTGGTGATTGGCAAACGGTAGATATTTATCATGAGTTAGCTACTTATGGGGAATTAAAAGGTGTTATCGGCAATGTCGATAATGAAGAATTACAAAGAATATTACCTGAGTCGTTAGTGCTAGAAGTTAACAACTTTAGAATTGGAGTCGTACACGGACATGGGAAAGGGCTAACAACTGAGAAACGTGCGCTAGCTACATTTAAAGAGCAGAACGTAGACTGTATTATATTTGGTCATTCGCACATACCCGTTAATAAAATGCATGAAGGAATCTTACTCTTTAATCCAGGAAGTGCGACAGATAAACGAAGACAAGCACAGTATTCCTATGGGGTATTAACATTAAATGAAGAAATTTCTGCACAGCATGTATTCTATGATGAGAAACATTGAATATGAAAGAAGATGTTGAGACAAAAGGTCCGTTTTGGAGGCTGCTGAAAAAGTGTGATTTTCACTTTTTCAGCGGCCTTTCGTTTTGACCTTTTGCCCAAACCTCCCTTTCTTCTCTTTTTTTAATTTGAGCGATATGTTTTCGTCGAAACTGTATAGTCTCTAAGTTGAGCACGGTCTACTTCATAACCGATTCCTGGTGATTCCGGTACAATAATTGTTCCATTTTCTACAAGTACTTCAGGTTCTATTATATCTTTTCTCCAGTAGTGAGAAGATGCCGCCGTATCACCAGGCATCACAAACTGAGCTAGTGTTGTAATTGCAATATTATGTGCTCGACCAATCCCGGCCTCTAGCATCCCACCACACCAAACTGGAATATTATGCTGTGCACAATAATCGTGAATTTTAATAGCCTCGGTTAAGCCACCTACACGTCCAATTTTAATGTTTATAATTTTGCAACTTCCTAATTCAATTGCTTTTCTAGTATCTTCAAGTGAATGTATGCTCTCATCCAAGCAAATCGGAGTTTTTATTTCTTTTTGTAGTGTTGCATGGTCAATTATGTCATCATGTGCAAGTGGTTGCTCAATCATCATAAGATTAAATTGATCTAATTTTTTAAGGTGATCAATATCTTTTAAAGTATAGGCAGAGTTCGCATCAGCCATTAGTAATATATCAGGAAACTTTTGGCGTACTTCTCTTATGACATCAATATCCCAGCCTGGCTTAATTTTAATTTTTATTCTTTTATAACCATCTTCTACATTACGGTTTACTTTCGTAAGTAAATCATCTATTGAAGGCTGTATGCCTAAACTAACTCCAACATCAATAACCTTTCTATCCCCACCAATAAGTTGATATAAAGGCAACTTGCATTTCTTTGCATATAAGTCCCAGATGGCACCCTCTATACTTGCCTTTGCCATTGTATTTCTTCGAATAGGAGCAAATCGTTCTGCCACCTCTTTTGGGTGATGTATTGTTTTTTCGAGCAAGGCTGGAATAAGAAAATCTTCGAGAACATGCTGATTCGTTTCAACTGTTTCCTCACTATACCAAGGAGAAGAAAAAGCAGCAGATTCTCCCCAGCCTACCGTACCATCCGCATCCTTTGCTTCAACGACAATAAAATCTTTGTCATGAAATGTGCCAAAGCTCGTTGTGAATGGGGAATTTAGCTCCATTTGAACTCTATGTAATGTGATAGATTCTAAGTTTATGATTATGTCCTTCATCGGCTTCCTCCTCCTTTTCATCCTAAAAGTAATTGTTCTTTACGGACAAATAAATAAAAATGTACATCAGAGTTACGTTGTTTGACTATTTTTGACGCTACAAATCCAGCTCTTAATAATGCTTGAAAAGCCTTTCTCGTTTTCAATCGCCAATCCAATGCCAATGATGGATCTGCTTTTTTTATATGTTGAAATTTTTCTGGTAACGGAACCCACCAATGGTCGTTTTCTTCTAGTTGGACAACTTCTTTTTCACGTAATTTAGGTAGTCCTTCGCTTGTTATTTCATTATCGAATAATGAATGGTCATTGCTGTAAGTAAACTCATCTAACCATGGCTGTTCCATTTCAACATGTCCAGAACCGATGAACCACTCTACTTTAAAACGATCTGTTGGTAGACCTTTGTTTAGTGAGTCATTTAACTCTCCGTAACAATTCTCAATATAAACAGCTCCTATTCCACGAAGCTTCGTAAGATTTAAGTAGCCATTAACACTTTCTAATGGATCATAAGTCCAAGTAATTTTTGAATATCCTTGCTTCAATGCGATATTCCGTTGTTTCAGCTTCAATTGTCGACCAATGCCACGCCCCTGGTATTGTGGTTGAATTCCCATCATATGTGAGCAGAGATACGTTTTTCCATTCTCAAAACCAGGAAACGAATAATTAAATCCAATTAAGTAATCGTTAACATAAGCTCCTATCATAATTCCCCCATTTTTAATCGCTGTTAGCGTTTGGTGAATAGGGACTGGAGCCATTTCCCACACTTCTTCCTCTAAGCGTTGGACTTGTTCTAATTCAGGAATCGTCGTGATATTTTTAAATGTAATCACTTTAGTCAACGTTACCCTCTCCTTCTAGCTTTTTAAAAGTTAGTTGGACTGTCCTTGTTAATATTTCTATCCCTTTAAGCATCGCATCTCTATCAAATGACATATGCGGATGATGTAAGCCCGGTTTTAAATCACACCCTAACCCAAGCATCGTTGCTTTGAGATGAGGACGTTCAATCGTATAAAAGTGGAAGTCTTCTCCACCCGATGTAATAACTGGAGAGACAAGATTTTCTTCACCTATTGATTGGGCAATTGATTCAGCCATAATAGCTTGTGCTTCTTCTGAGACCTCGGCAGCAACTACACGACCTTCATATGATATTTGTATGTCAACATCATGAAATTCTGCTAAAGATTTTACTATTCTCTCTGCTTTTTCAACAAGCTCATTCATAGTGTGATTCGTTTGCGCACGTAAATCTAAGCTGAATTGAGCTGAGCCAGGAATCGTATTTGCATTTTCTCCTCCAGCGGTAAATTGTGTAGGTTTAATTGTATATGGAACCATTGGATTCAAATGAATTCCTTTAATTTGAGATAAAATATCCATACCAACTTCAATCGCATTCGTACCAAGGTGAGGTCTTGCTCCGTGTGTGTCAGTACCGATAATATTTAGCTTCATAAATAAAGCCGCTCCGTGAATAATCGCTGGACTTGCCTTTCCATTCTCAACCTCTTGAATCGGTCTTAGATGAACACCATAAAGGTAATCCACATCATCTAATACCTTCTTTTCAATCATCTTTAAAGCGCCTTCCCCCATTTCTTCTGCTGGTTGGAAAAGTAACTTTAACGTTCCTTTTTTAGGAGTAAAATTCATTTTTTCTAAAGTTAAAAGTACACCCAACGCCATTGTCATATGTGCGTCATGTCCGCAAGAGTGGTTACCGCAAAATTGTCCATCAACCTCTTGCCATAATGCATCCATATCAGCACGGACTGCGACAACTGGCTTTCCACTACCAATTTCTCCGACGACCCCTGTGCAATCTTTAAATGTTGTCGTTTTATATCCGTGTTCTTTTAATAAAGTTTCTAAGTATTTTGTCGTTTCAAATTCCTTCCAGCTAATCTCTGGATTTTGATGTAAATGGCTAAATATTTCTGTAACCTTCGTTTTTATTTCGTTTATCATTAATTCCATTGAAAATACCTCCTAATAGTAAAGAGAGCACTGAAAAAGTGTGATTTTCATTTATTTAGTGACCTGAAATAGAAGTAATACTCGAAGCCGTTGCCTCTTTTCAAAAGCCCGCTATGAGTGGTTTTTCATAGCACGTGCGCAACGTGCGAAGCCATTACCACTTCTCGAATCGTCTATCATGGACTTTTTCAGTGCCCTCATTGTAAACCTGGTCTATTTTCTCCTCTAACTAGAGAAAAAATCATCTAGTTGCAATGCTTCATACTTTTGCTTACGCTGTTCAAATCGTTCTCTATCATGTACAGTAACACCGGCTATAATTGCATTCATTAATGAAAAGACTGCCGGTCCATGGTCAAGTGTTGATTGTCCTTGAAGTTGTATCGGAATATGGTAATCTGCATGCTCTGTAATTGGTGCAACAATAGAGTCTGTAATCGCTATTACACTTCCCCCTTGTCGCTTCACAACTTCAGCAAGCTTAATTGTCTCCTTTGCATAGCGATGGAAGGAAAATGCTATGAATGTACTCTTTTCATTCATATTTGATAAAAGTTGAATCAGGTCATCAGTTCCAGGGTGAAATAACTTGGTGTTTCCACGTACCACATTTAATGTAAATGAAAACCACTGTGCCAGCGCATATGATGTCCTAAGTCCTGAAACTAGGATTTGCTCTGATTCGATAATCTTCTTTACAACACGATGAATATCCTCGTCATTTATTTGGTCAATCATTCGTTGGATCTTTCCTTGGTCTTTCTTCATTGCTTGTAAATAAAATTGAGGCTCATCTCCAATATCTTCTTTATCTACTTGAAAACTATGTAGGCTACTTTTTGTGTTCAGAAGGTGTGTTCTCACTTCCTTCTGAAGCTCACTGTAACCACTATAATCTAATGCATAACAAAAACGGATGACTGTCGTTTCACTAACCTCTACTTCTTTTCCAACTTGAGCTGCAGATTGCATTGCAAATGTTTCGGGATTTGCAAGTAAATAGGAAGCTACTTTCTTCATCCCTTTTGATAGGGTTATATATTCACTTTCTATTTTATGCTTGTAATTATTCATTTGTCCATCTCCCTATGAAGTTACCACTTCAACATTAACAAATAGTGAAGTCTAGACTTTGCTGATGATTGTAACATTTAATTAGAAATTTCACAATTATTGGATGTAATTTTTTAGAATGAAATGATATTAAAGGATTAAATGTTCGTACTAAGTACTTACAGCTTAAAGTTAACTATAAAAATTTTAGATGAATAACTAAGCTTCTTGAAACAAATAGTAGTAGCATTGATTATGTTATGAAGGAGGTGTGAAGAATGGACGCACAACGAGCGCAAGAAATCTCTGCTTCTACAACGATGGCGAATGTGATGTTTAATGGTGAACCTGTTTACATAGAACATGTGGACCAAAGTAATGGAAAAGCAACAATTCATGCCCTTAACAATCCAAATAATAAACAAAGTGTTTTAGTTACGAATCTACTTGAGCAATAATTATAGGATGGGTATCGCAATAAGGTAATAAAATAGACCTCTTGCGATACTTTTTAAATTTTTAACGGTTTAGCCAATCACCACATGGAGTTTTATTTAATCTGCTTGCCTTTAATCTAGGAAATACATAGACAAGTCTTCAGTTTCTACTGTACAGGTCACTCTTTCATACAATAAAAAGGCTATCACCATCAGTGATAACCTTTTTTTCCTATTTCATTTCAAACAAACCTTCTTGTTTTGTTAATATTCCATAGAGGTCTTCAAGTGTTCCCCTATCATCAATTGCATAGCTAGGCTCGCCCTTGTCAATCACATATCCTTCAACTAAGTAGGTTTTCATCCCAATACTAGAAGCAATCATGTCTTCTTGAATATGATTACCGACCATCATACACTCGTTAGGTTGTACGCCGAGACGTTCACAAATCTCTTGATAATACTCTACATGAGGTTTAGTATAGGAGCTCTCCTCATATACCGTTACTACTTCAAATGGTAAATCATCAATTCCAGCCCATTTTAATCTGTGTGTAATTGCTGACTTTGGAAACACTGGATTCGTTGCGATAGCGACACGGTAACCTTGCTTCACGGCTTCCTCCACTACTTTTCTTGCAATCGGTGTTGGCTGACATAACGTAGAAAACGTCGGGAAAACATTGTCATAAAAGTGGTCCAATGTTGGCCAAATCTCTTCTTTTTTAACGTTTGCAAGAGATAAGAATTTTTGTTCGAATACCTTTTCATTCGTTAAAGACCCTTCCATGTTCTTCATCATGGCATCAGTCCCTGCCAATAAAGCTTTCACAAACTCTTCTGGATCCATGATATGTGCAACTCTTGGTGCTAGTTCTTTTATGTAATGTTTGACGAATGCATTCGTATCCATAGGGAGCAATGTCCCATCTAAATCAAATAAAATCGCTTTAATCATTGTAGAAAATCCTTTCATTTTAAATTATATACTTCCTCAAACTATATCATATGTCGCTCTGTAGGAATAATAATTGCATAGTAGAAGAGGATAAAAAGTAAATATTATGAATAAGGATGTTGTTATTTTGTTACGAAGAATAGTATTGATAACTTGTGTACTGTTTCTAATTGGATTTACAGATCATTCTCTCTTACGTGTTGCAAAAGCTACTGAAGAACAACCGAAAAATGTTATTCTCATGATCGGTGATGGTATGGGGTTTGGACAGATTGAAATCGCAAGACTACTTGAGCATGGAAAAGAAGGTACGTTATTTATGGAGACCCTCCCCTACTCTGCTTTAAGTAAAACTCATTCAAACGACAATATGGTTACTGATTCAGCTGCAGCAGGTACTGCAATTGCAACTGGTCAGAAAACGAATAATGGAATGGTTGGTATAAATCCAAATGGAAATAAGCTAACAAGTATATTAGCTGAGTTTAAGAAACAAGGCAAAACTGTTGGTATAGTTAGTACTAATTCAGTGACTGACGCTACACCAGCTGCTTTTGTCGCAAATACAACTCACCGATCACATGATGCTAAAATTGCTCGTCAGATTTTTGATAGTCGTATAGATATTATCCTCGGTGGCGGGGCAAAGTTTTTTGAACCAAATGCTCAAAACGGAACTGACTTATTAAAAGAATTTGCTCAAGATGGCTATGAAGTAGTACGTACTAAGGATGAATTGAATCATTATTCACCGAATCATCTTTCAAAATTAATCGGTTTATTTACTTCGAGTCATATGAACT
Source organism: Bacillus sp. FJAT-45350 (assembly GCF_002335805.1). NCBI lineage: Bacteria > Bacillati > Bacillota > Bacilli > Caryophanales > Bacillaceae > Bacillus > Bacillus sp. FJAT-45350. Next base: position 1,698,436 of record NZ_NISU01000001.1, read on the forward strand.
TTATCGCTGATAAAAAGATAAAAAATAGTATTGAACCCACTCTCTTAGAGATGAGCAAAGCAGCGATTGAAACAGGAGCTCAAGACAAAGATGGCTTCTTTTTAATGATTGAAGGAGCAAGAATTGACCATGCCGCTCACTCCGCTGATTTTACAAGTATTTGGAAAGAAACTATCGAATTCGACAAGACAGTCGAATTTGCTGTTAATTGGGCAAAGGAAGATGGCGATACATTGGTTGTTGTTTTAGCTGACCATGAAACGATGGGTACTTCAGCTACAGAAATGATGGATCTTGAGGGATTAAGAAATATTGCTGTTTCAACAGACTACATGGCTAATCAATTCGAAGTTGATAAACAAACAAATACGTATACGAAAGAAAGTATCCGAGATGTATTTCTTGAATACGCAAATATAGAAATAACAGATGCACAAATGAATGAGCTAAAAAGAGCAATTGCTCAACTAAGGAGTTTAAAAGGTGAAATCGTTCCCGAACGATTAGTCGCCTGGGAGCTAGGTAGTATTATTGCCAATCACTACCGAGGAGGAGTGCTTGATAGTCAATATCGAAAAGAAAGCGCTACTAATGGACATTCAGCTAATATGGTCCCTATTTTCAGTTATGGGATAGGTGCTGAACGCTTTCAAGGAGTACTAGATAATACAGATATACCAAAGTTGGTAAGGGAGCTAGCAATTTTAGAATAGGAATTATCGTATTATATTTTTCATATTCGTTGCTTCCCTTTTCGGATGAGACTTGATGATTTAGTCATACTAGCGAAGAATAACTTGTGTGAGGTGAATTGTATGAATTTAAAATCAGGTACATATTATTGGTCTAGCACCTTCCCTGATGCACCGAGCTCTCCTTCAATAAATGAAGATAGTAATTGTGATGTATTGATTGTCGGCGGTTGAACAGACCCTACTTAAATAAATAATAATAAAAACAGCGCCTTGCTCTCTAAATGAGCAAGGCGCTATTCACTCGATTACCTTTATCTCAATAACTAGTGGTAACACTGGTGTTCACAGGAATCTCCCGCTTCAAATTTCGTTAGAATTTAAGCGGTGAGTAGTTCAAAAAAACAATGAAAATACAATTCCGACAAATCCTAATAAAGCTAATACGTACACTGGTTTCACTGGCATTTCACCGTTGTTCTCCATTGCCCTACCGAACATAAAGAACACGAGCGGATGGACGAGGAACGGCATGGAGAAAATGAATGGAATTAATAGTGCTGCATCCATTCCAAACATTCCTTCTTGAGTGGCAGCAAACAATCCAAAATGCGAAATCGCAGAAGCTTGCGCCATAGCCGAATACTCCATCGTAAGTGGACTTAATGTTAAGAAGGCAAGCCCTCCAAAGACCGCACATATTTGCCAACCGAATGAAAATTGCATAAGGGCAGTTACTTCATTTCGGTCCTCCCCATTCGCCTTTCGAAGGTTTTTCAACGATAAGACAGTTAAGAAAATCCCTATTGCAACAAGAATCAGTGACGGTCCAATCCATAGGCTCCCCCGTTCAGCACTTATTGCTAATATAGAAAACACAAACACATGTCCAAAGAATGGAATATTTATCATAATTGGCGCGCGTGTTGCGGCAACTTTACCAAAGTCTCCAGCGGTACAAGCACCCGTTAAACCCGAGTGTGATAACGCTCCTGCCATACCCGGTGCTAGATTTCGTGCATTGGCTGTTCGTGCAAAATACATAAGAAGTGCGATTCCACCGAACATCCATAAGAGTTGACCGAAAAATGCATATACTAAGACTGCATTGATTCCTTGAATGGCAAAAGCATCTCCAATCCGCGAACCACCAATTAAGAAGTTTGCTGCAAGAACTATTGGTATCCCCGCAAACAATAATGACCGTAATGTCGGACCAAACGACCACTTATAAAAAACAGCTCCTAACCCTGCTGCAATCATCATTGCAAAGAAAATTTGTGGTAACGCAATAATTGGAGCAACCACCTGAGCTACATAAAAGGAACCTAACAAAATTCCGATTATAGCTACTATCTCAATAACACCTTTTCTAAGGTATAGATGTTTATTTGAAATTTGTGCTTTATTATCAATCAAGATGATCGAGCCAACTAGTCCAATATAAGCAACAACAGGATAATAAGAAGCAAAAATATCCCCTGTGTTCGTTCCAAGTAAAACACGGCTTACCCCTTCAATACCAAGAAGTAAAAAAAATGCTCGTACGATGAAAAAGAATTGGGTACGACCTGTTCCAAGAAGAAACTCTTCTTCTGAAGTCACAACCATATCATCAGCTTCTAACGGCTTTTTTCCTAGAATTTTTCGTAGTTCTTGTCCTCCAACAAAGAAAGAAACGGTAAGAGCGATAATTGTCGTTTTTGCCATTAAATCAATGAACGGGAAATTTTCAAGTCCTGGTGTAGACACGCCACTTAGTTCGAGTAAATACCCCATTGTTAGTCCAAAAATAACAATAATCAATATAGGTGAATATCTCGTTCCTGCAACAACTGTTCTAGATATAAGAACCATTGGAACTAGAAAGAATAAAATAATCCAAAACTGATTAAGTAGATGTAAACTCGTTAGTTGTTCAATATTCTCCATGTATAAACTCCTCAATTTCTAAAATTACTAGCTGTATAGATAAGAAGTTATCTTACCTTAAATATGATACAGAAACAATTTAATTTTGGGTTACAGTCAGATGTTCCATTTTTCTTTAAATTTTGCCTACTATTAAAATCCCACTAATGCACATTATTAGTCAAAATCGACCAAACTAGGTATACTAATTTTGATTTATTATGAATGGAGGTATTTTCTATGTTAATTGAAATGTGGACAGACTTCGCTTGACCATTTTGCTATATTGGCAAAAGGCGTCTGGAGGATGCCCTAAAAAAAATAGAACACCCTGTAAAAGTCGAATACCGTTGCTTTGAGTTAGATCCAGCAGCGGAACGAGATGTGTCATACAATATGTACGAAAAGTTAAACCAGAAATATGGTATGAGTATTGAGCAAGCGAAGACAAACTGTAATAGCATGGCACAATCGGCGAAAGAAGTTGGCTTAGATTTTCAGTTTGACACGCTGAAGCTAACGAATACATTTGATGCTCATCGCTTAGTTATGTTTGCAACCGCAAAAGGATATATGCATGAAATGACAGATAGAATTCTAAGAGCGTACTATACAGAGTCTAAACATATAGGTGATCATGCTACTTTAATTGACTTGGCTGTCGAAGTTGGATTAGAGCGTGATGAGGTTACAGCAATGTTAGCGAGCGATGACATGAGTGAAGTCGTTCGTAGTGATGAACAACAAGCAGAACAATACGGGATTAGAAGTATCCCCTTCTTTATCGTGAATAAAAAATATTCGATTTCAGGTGCACAACCATCAGAAGTGTTCCACCAATCTTTACAACAAATCTTCGACGAAGACGGTCCTTATACTGTAGAGTAGTTGACGGACTGACAATCCTTTAAACATGCGATTACTGCTTGTTCTAATAGGGATACGGACTTAGATTCCGTTATTACGTCTATTACTAAGCCAAATTTCATGTATAACACTAAATAACTGATTCCATGTCCTATAAATTCTTTTTTTAGCTTAGTTTTAAAACATAACGGATTCTATGTCCTCCAGTTCTTAATCGAAAGCAATGAGCGTAACCGCCACCATCTTTTTAAAGCTCGTTGTGAGTGGATTTCTCACAACGGGGGCTTGTAGCGAGTGAAGCCATTGCTATTATTTTAACTTGTTTTGTCCCAACCTCCTACTAACCATTCTCTGTTCTTCACGTACGTAAGCATATGTTTAGACAAAACAGTACAAACACTTTAAAATGAAACTTGGTAATATATCTCACATTCAGTTATCTTTAAATCGAGATAATTTATCTTAAGGGAGTTGGCAATAATACACTTGATGGAACTCTATAGAGCTCTCTGCAATTATAGTCCTCTCACCTATCAAGGAAAAAAAGGAGCGATTACATTGAAACAAACACTCACAGTTCAAGAAGCAATTGAATCTCGTCACAGTATTCGAACATTCGTTCAGGAACCAATACCAAAGGAAGACATTACGCAAATTTTTGAACTTGTACGTTTATCTCCTAGTGCATGGAATCTTCAACCTTGGCGTTTTCATGTAATTACAGATAATGAACTGAAGGAAAAATTAGAGGCAGTAGCGTACGGACAAAAACAAGTCACTTCTGCCCCTGCAGTTATCATTGTAGAAAGTAATATGGAAGATACACTTGAAAACTTGCCAGAAACTGTTCACCCTGGTCTATCACCTGAACAAAAGGAAGATTCAGTTACTAATTTAACTGGAATCTTTGAAGGAATGAGTGTTGAAGAAAGAGCTCAATGGGCACTTGCTCAAACAAATATTGCGCTTGGCTTTCTGTTAATTAGCATTCAAGGACTCGGATATTCTAGTGTACCAATGCTAGGGTTTGAAGCAGACAAAGTGAAGGAACTGCTAAACATTCCTGCCCACTCAAAACTTGCTGCCATGGTCCCATTTGGTCGTCCAGCTGGCGAGGGACATCCGCATCACCGTTTTGCGCTAGATAAAATTGTAAATTATAAATAAGAAGAAAGGGTTGTTGCACTAATGCAGCAACCCTTTCTTCAATTAATAATCACTTAAGTCAATTTTCTCGACCATTTAACTCCTATCTATTATTATGAAAAAAAGGAGTGTGTGTAAACCAATGTCAAAACTTTTTGAACCTTTCACTTTTAAAGGGTTAGAATTAAAAAATAGAATCGTCATGCCACCAATGTGTCAATATTCAGTAGCAAACAAAGACGGTTCTCCTACTAACTGGCATTTCGTTCACTATACAAGCCGAGCAATTGGCGGAGCTGGTTTGATTATTATCGAAATGACAAATGTGGAAGACCGCGGTCGAATCTCTGATCGTTGCTTAGGTTTATGGAGCGATAATCAAATTCCTGCATATAAAAGAATCATAGACCAATGTCACCAATATGGAGCGAAGGTTGCTATCCAAATTGGACATGCTGGACGGAAAGCAGAGGATGCCCCTGATTTAGTGTCCTGTTCTCCGATTCCTTTCAATGAAAATTCGAGAACACCTCAAGAATTGACTACCGAAGAAGTAGAAGGATTAGTTGTTAAATTCCGTGAATCTGTTGAACGCGCTATTAAAGCAGGCGTTGATACGGTTGAACTTCATGGTGCTCATGGGTATCTTATTCATCAATTTTCCTCAAATTATTCAAATAAAAGAACAGATAAATATGGTCAGGATAAATTTTTATTTGGGGAAGAAATTATACACGCTTTAAAGCGTGTGATGCCAGATAATATGCCTCTATTGATGCGTCTTTCTGCAATTGAATACGTTGAAGGCGGATATGATTTAGACTATAGCACAGAAATGGCCAAGCGCTTCCAGCAAGCTGGAGTGGATATGTTTCATATTACATCTGGCGGCGAAGGACCAATTGGGTCTGTTGGAAAGCCTGGAGTTCACCCCGGATATCAAGTTCCATTTGCAGAACGAATCAAAAAAGAAACAGGAGCTCCAGTTATTGCTGTTGGTAAGCTAGATAACCCAATGTTAGCTGAGTGTACACTTGGAAACGAGCAAGCAGATCTAATCGCAGTTGGTCGAGGCATGCTCAAAAATCCATATTGGGCAAACGATGCTTCCCTACTATTAAATAAGAAACCTCTTACACCTTTTCAATATGAAAGAGCCTATTAATACACAAAAAGCCACAGTAGATTTCATCACCTACTGTGGCTTTGCTTCTTTATCAGTAATTTTAATGACAGCTTCTTCATATTCAACTGAATAAAAAGCTTTGGCAATTCCTTTTTCTCGTACTAATTTTTTTGGAACCGACTTATATTGAACCTTCAAATGAAACTTTCCTTGAAATGGAAAAGAATGAACTGCTACAGTATTCTCATTAAGCCATTGAGCATTTAATCGCTTATTTTCCTTGCTTAAAGTTTCTGAATTTGCCATCCCATTTTGAAACCACGGATGTTCGTTTTCCTTATCTATTCCACGTTCATTCAAGCAAAGATACAATGATAGATCATCGCAAAACTGTAGTAATCTAAAATGCATCAATAGAAGCGCTTCATCAAGTTGAACTAGCTGATTTTTGATTTCTAGCTGTCGTTTGTTTTCTTTCTGTAAAAACTGTAAAACACTCTTATCATTTGACTGCTTGAAAAATGAGCAATAATGCATACTACATAAAAGGGCTGCATAGGGGCTCATTTGTTGAACTTCATCAATTGCTATTTTATAGAAAGCTAATTTCAGTATTAGAGGATAATCGATGAATGAATATGGAACGTGTTTTTCATCATTCCAAATCAGTGTTTCGTCTAACCCTTTCCAGCTCCGATCATGTTCGTATACTGCTAATACAAGTTCATCATAAAAATCAGTAGACTTTAATAAATTTCTATTAAATTTTTTTGCCATTTCACCAGATAAAAAAGCATGATGATGTTGTTCATAGATGATGTATTCGTTTGCTTTTTCACGTAATATCACATAATCACCTCTAACTGTAGACTCCATTTCAATTTTTGACTTTAAAATCAATAAGAGCGTTTAATTTATAAGTACCATTCTCATTCTCTGAAATCTCTACAAAAAACTCAGCTGAACCAAGAACTTCATAATAACCAACTGGAAACTTATTTTTCATAATTTTCTTCATGAAATTAATATAATCTTTATCGTCATTTGAGCCATAGCCACCGCTACCTTGGTAGTATTCCTGTAGCGGTTCTCCTTTGGTTAACGTCGTGCTTAATAATGGTTCGTTCATCGCGTACTCAATTGAATACTCCCGTGTTTTTTCTTTCATCGGAAAATAAAACGGTGATGCTGCGTGATAGATTGTGATTTCTTCTTTGTCACCTATATATTCTAGTTCAGCGTATATCTTTACCTCCTCCCTTTGAAGATACTCTTCTTCTTCTGATACTAGACGATATACAAAGTCACCTTCCACAGTCTCTGAGCTTGAATTTGCAACTACATAGTCATCAGTACCAGAAGTACCATTTTCACGATTCTCTCCTAACCCGCAACTAGCTAATACGAATGTTACAAAACTTACTAATAAAATCATTCTACGCATCTAAATCCCTCCTAATAGGTTAGACGCTAAAAATCAATAGAAGTTACAGCTTTCACAGTGTTTAATAATCTCTTGTGCCGTCAAGAATGAGTACGAGGTGTTTTGTAATGAAATTTATATTAATTCTTGGAAGTATGATTGCCCCTGTGTTAATGGTGTTCATCCAAAAACGATGGTTCGTGTCTCGCTTTATTTTTGATATTATAGCTCTTATTTCATTATTGGTTTTTGGAAATATTGCTTCTACTTCTATATATGAAATCATCAAAAATGAAACAGTGTTCATGACAAATATTCACGGAATACTACTGAAACCTTTATTTTTGTATACTGGATCATACATAGGCGTTTATTTGTTGTATACTATTTTATTAAGGATACTAGTTGATTTGAGAGTAAAAGGATAACTCAGTCTATTATCCTTTTTTTAATATTACATTATATAGCCGCTTTGGAAGACTTCCCTCTTCAAATTCAGTTAAACTTTGAAGCTCGTATCCTTTAGAAAGACTTTGTACCATGTATTTATCGAAGAAGTTAATAATAAAGCCATGGATTTCGAACATGTTTCCTTCTATATGAACACCTGTTTTATACATTGGGTCATTTGTATTTCGCACCGTAAACATATTCAAACCGTCTTTCTTCAAAACTCTCTTAATTTCTTCTGATAAAAAAGCAAGTTCATCATTCGTGAATGCCATGCAATACAGCATATGAGAAAAGCATCCTTCAAAAAAATTATTCTCAAAAGGGAGAGCATCTCTGACGTCGTGCTGTAATGCAAAAATTGAGGAAGAAACTCCTTCTTCTATTGCTTTTCGTTGTATCGTCTGTACCCCACTTTCTGCATATTCAAGTACATATACTTGAAAGCCTTCTGTCGCAAAGTAGAGCGTATCTCTTCCTAAGCCCCCTCCTAATTCTAGAATCTTCGTTATCCCTTCTTTCTTAAATTCCTTTACTGCCTGTTTAGCAGCTTCACTTGGTGGCTCTGACAAAAGTTCTGGATTTTGTGAGCTTCCCCAAAAATTTTCCCAATGGGGATGCTGTAAATCTAGGTCTTTCTTATTTTCCTTTTCCATTGAAACTCCCTCCTATTAACAAAGTTTAAACAAAATTGTAACCTTTTCTGTATCATAACGTCTAACTCTTTGACAAACCAAAATTATCATAAGGGAGTTATCGACATGAAAAAGATTTTACCAATCGTAACAACAACATTAGCCATCGGATTTATTTTTAGCAGTAGTACAGTACTTGCCTCTACACCAATGAATGACAGTACAAAACATCCTATTAACGAAGTACAGCAAGAGATTGAAGCTTCTAATTTTATTAATTTCAAAGGAACCATTACTGATATTAAACAACATCATAATTCGATTATATTAATTGCTGAAAACAAAGACAATTCTTCTATTATGCATTTACCACTTACTGAAGACGTACTATTAGTAAATAACGAAACAACTGAAAGTTTTTCGAAAGACGTTTTTGAAGAAGGATTAGAAATCAGTGTTTATTATGACAAATACAAACCAGTAACGATGATTTATCCACCATCGATACCACCAGAAATTATCGTTATTAATGAAAACAAAATGGGTACAGTTAAGGTTTCTAAATTTGATAAAAACCTAGTAAGCCTAGACAATAAACTTCAATTACATTTGTCTGATGAGACAGTGCTTATTGACCAACAAGGAAAGGAAATAACGGAGGACGAATTGTACTATAAAGAATTGCTTGTTTTTTATACGATTTCTACAAAAAGCATTCCAGCACAAACTACCCCGTCTAAAATCATTGCATTAGATCAAACAAATGAACAACTGTTAGCTGAAGTGCAACAGATTATCGAAGAAGATTCATACTTGAAAGAAGGAACAAGGATGATTCCAATTAGACAAGTAGCTGAGCATTTAGGCTATGAGGTAACTTGGGACAAAGGGGTACTCGTAAGCAAAGAAAATCTTTCATATACAATCTCAATCGGTAAAAAAGCATTTGGTTTTAATCGTAGTTTACGACATTTTGATGTAGCACCAGAAATTATTTCAAGCAAAACATATGTGCCAGAAGAATTTATATATATGCTTTTAAATAAATAAAAGCCTCGAATAGTAATACAAGAAGGAGGACTAAAATCTACCAGTCCTCCTTCTTGTGAATTATCTATTAATTAGTACAACAAGATAGTGCGTTCTAACCTCCAACTAAATTAGCTATTGCAATTAGAAGTACTATACCGACAATTCCACCTATTAGAAACGGCTTTAAGCGTTTCAAATTAATGACTCTCATTCCGTTCCCTCCTCTTGTGTATGACCTGATAATTATACGTATGTACAAGTTTCAAACTATATCACAAAAAATGAGGCTATGTTTGAGGAATAAATCAATTCTTTCATAGCCTCTTTGTATTTATTGATTCGCTACCTTTTCAAAATAAATCCCCTCGTACTTACCCTTTCTGAAGAAGCTTATTAGAATAGTTACAATCGGTCCAAGCCATAAAAACACCGCAAATAAAGCATACTCTACTGTTGACACACCAATTGCAGCAGCTGATAAAATTGCAACCATATTCCAAGGCACTAAACCAGATATTACAAGAGCGGAATCACAGACAACTCTTCCAAGCTCCTCTTTTTTATAGCCAGCCTCTTCCCACGTACTCTTCAACGAACGGCCTGTGAGCATTACAGGAAAAGCTTGATTACACCCTACAATGGCGAAAATGATTCCTATGGATGCTGTTCTTGCAGTATAGCTTGTGAGAGAACAAGCCTTATCAAACATTTTTTTCATAAACACTTTAAACAATTGCGTTCTATCCAGAATTCCGTTCATCATACTAGCAAGCGTTATAAAAAGAAACAGCTGACCCATTGTTAAAATACCACCGCCTCTTAAAATATCTTCTAGCCCTGTACTTGAATGACTGTAACCAAACCCTAAATTTCTTAAAATATCAACAATAGAAAGGTCTTGAAGAGTTACAGCTATAAGAATTCCAGTAATGACTCCCAGTCCTAATGAGAAAATTGTTCGGACCTTTAATAGGATGCTCCCAAATAAAACGACAATCGGTAATAAAGTAACAATCGATATATGAAAGTTCTCTTGTAATAAATTCGTAACAACCATATTCTCAGTTATTCCTTTTGGTTGAATGAAAAAACCAGCTATAAAATAAATAAATGAGGATAAGAAAATCAACAAAAGTGTTGTTGGAAGCATATTTCGAAATAATTTTTTCGGATTAACTTCTACAGAATTAGCAGCTAAATGAAATGCTGATGATAAGGGCGAACAACGGTCCCCAACAAAAGCCCCAGAAACTAGTGCACCTGCCACTAATGCAATTGGAACATCAACCGCAATTGCTACTCCAACGAGAATAATCCCAAGAGACCCAAGTGTACCAATTGCAGTTCCTAGAATAAACGATGTAATAGCCGTAATAAAGAAGGCAAATAACAATATCCAGGTAGGTTCTATCCAATTAACAATATAATATATCATTGTCGGTACTGTTCCACTCATAATCCATGATGGAATAAGTAAAGAGATTAATCCTAAAATATAGATTACTGGTTTTATCCGCTTGAATCCATCATAGCTAGCTACAGTTATTTCTCTCCAAGTATAGCCTTTACATATAACAAGTATAATTACTAACATCAAAGCAACGGCAAATCCAATCACTAATGGGATTTTGAAGATTGCTGCTAATAAGAGACTCGTAATAATAAATAAAAATGTTAAAATAGCGTCCTTCACCTAGTATTCCTCCATAGAATATACTAACAAAAATAATAAGCCAAACGAAGTAACGTCTGACTTAAAATCATACCTATTTATTTTACTCGTTATACTAATATATGACCACACTGAGAGTAGAAATTACTTTCACCCTTTATCTACTTATCCAGGTTACAACATACTCTATCTGTTCATTTGGAATTTCAATAGTAGGTTCCTCTATAATCCATTGACCATCAATCTCTAATTCCTTACACGCTAATTCAAACTGACACATGGCAATCCCCACATCTAAATATTGCATCGTATAACCTAATTTATTACTATAGTTTGGTGTATGCTCAATATAAAAATGACACGTTTTACAGTCCTGTGATAAGACTAGTCTCCATGGTTGCTTATTAGATGCTGATGGTCCAAGTCTGACCATTTCAATTGGCTCACGATAAACACCAGCAGCTTCAGCAGTTAATTTACTATCAAAATTCGTATCACAAAAAAGCTGCTCCCACGGTTTCTTGTTATCGGCCTTAACTACATAACGAAGGGCCTTATCAAATATTCTTTGCTTCTCTTTCGGGTAACCTATAGGTGTTATACAAGGTATAAATTCACCGTCACTAATCGCCAATTCTTTTTCAAATGACTTTCGATTAAAAGTGCCGCCAATCCAGCATGTTCCGATTCCTAACCCTGTCAAATATAAAACTAACTTTTGAAAAGTATAAGCAAATTCTATAAGTGAATATTTATTATTTACAGTGATTCCGACTAAATATGCCCTAGGGTTCTTAATAAACCCATAGGTTCCTAGCTTTAGCCCTTTGTCCGTTACATTATTTGTTACTCCAACAAGCTCTATTTTTCCTTTCGTTCCAAAAGGCCCGATTAAATTCTCTTCCTTTTGAATAAACGTTTGGATCTCCTTACTATGCGTCTCCTTAATCGACTGCACTTCATAAGTCCTTATCGACTGTCGCTTTTTCATCGTTTCAATTACTGATTTAGTCGAGCTCATCTATATCCTCTCCTCCACTGTTCAATAAAGTCTATTATTATAACTATCTTGTAGATTTTTATGAATTGTATTAACAGCTACTCCAGGAAGCTTACTATGCTCAGAGAGGATTTTTGCAGGTGATGGTAGCTTTTCTGTTTCAGCCCATGAACTAGGCTCCCATAATCCAGATCGTATAAAAGCTTTTGCACAATGTAAAAAGCATTCCTCAACTTCCACACCAATCCCTATAAGTGGTCTATGTCCATTTACTTCCATCTTCTCAAGAAGCTTTTCATCTTTTACAATTGTAGCCTTACCATTAACTCTTAATGTTTCTCCTAATCCAGGGATAAAGAAAAGAAGTCCTACTTTGGGATTAGCTAGGATATTACGTAGAGAATCAAGTCTTTTATTCCCCGGTCTTTCAGGTATAACTAAATGCTGTTTATCTAACACTTGAACAAAACCAGGCATATCTCCACGTGGTGATACATCACATCCATACTGATCAGAAGTAGACAATACTAGAAAGGGAGATTTCGAAATATAATCAACACAATGTTTATCTAAAAATGTTATGACCTTTCTTTTTGCTAGTTCACTTGGTAGACCAATCATTAAACTTAGTTCTTCTTCGGTCTCAACAACATCTGAAAAAATATTTTGTAACAACGCACTACACTCCTTCATATAAGAAAATAGCTTTACCCCTTTTGAAGTAAAGCAATTTATTGGTACGTTTTATTTTGCTTCGTATTGGCTTGCTTTTCTATCAATATCCTTTATATACTCGTCTTTCCCAGCAATATAAAGAGTAATATCTGTAGGGTATTCTTTAGCTAGCTTTTGTTTTAATAGACTATACATCTGTGCTTCTTCCGTATGGTCAATCATGTAATTTCTAAATGCTAGATGACGAGTAATTTCTTCGTTACCTTGTTCAAAAATATGAACGTGGTGAGTCCGATTTACTCCACCTTTTGTAAAAAAACGTCTGTTCAAAATTCCAAATTCCCCTAAAGCTTCATACCCTAACTTTTCCATGTCATCTATATACTTGTCAACATTTTCAATTTTCTTCACTTCGACTAACAGGTCAATTACTGGTTTAGCGTATATATTCGGTATCGCTGTACTGCCAATATGATGTATATCTTCAATTTCATTACCAAGAGCTCGCTCAATTTGTTTTCTTTCTTCCTGAAACATCACAGCCCACTCTTGTTTATACGGAACAACTTCTACTTTTCTCATGTTAATCTCCTCCATACTAAAGTAAAATGGAATGAATATACATTATAACATTATTATTACTCTAGTTTCTTCGATTTTTATATATCTTTATTTCAAACAGGAGGTTAACGAATGAAAAAAAGCACCATACTATTTACTTTATTATTCATCGTCACCTTTTTTATATTAACTAGAATTGTAAACTTTGTCAGTATGTCGTTCGTTCAATTATGGTTTACTGACCCAACAGGGATACAATTATTAATCATGATTTCAGTAACCATTTTTCTCTTTCTTGGAACATTCCTTACTGCCAAAAAGCTTACTGACTACTTTAATCCTAGATAACCCTTCTTTTTTTGCAACCAGAATAAAGAAATATTTCATTCTAAAAAAAAATAAGGATACAAATCTATCGCGATTTGTATCCTTATTTAGCGTTAATTCTATTTCGTTGTTTTGAACATAGAGATAACACTTTGTAATTCTTTTGCTAATTCAGCTAAGTTTTCAGCATCACTAGCTATTTGGTTCGCAGAAGCTGCTTGTTGGTCTGTTGTCGCACTTACTTCCTCAGCTCCAGCAGATGCTTGTTGTGTTACTGCTGAAATACTTTCCATGTTACTACCAATCTCCGCACCAAGTCTTTCTAATTCATGTACAGATTCAGCAATTGACTTGTTCTTTGCTAGTACTTCTTCCACAGAAGAAGCAATCTCGGTAAAGGCTTGGCTTGCTTTTTGAACTGTTTGCGTACCTTCCTTTACAACTGCTTCTCCTTTTTGAATGGAGTTAACAGCACGTTGACTTTCATTTTGTGTATCTTTGATTAGAACAGAGATTTTCTCTGCTGATTCGCTCGTTTCACTTGCTAACTTTCGAACTTCATCTGCAACAACCGCAAACCCCTTTCCATGCTCACCAGCTCGTGCTGCTTCGATTGATGCATTTAAGGCAAGTAGATTTGTTTGTTCGGCGATGCTCGTAATCATCCCGATAATATGTCCAATTTCTTTAGACTGATTATCTAATTTTCCAATTGTTTCAGATGTTTCTTGAACAGTGCCATGTACATCATTCATTTTTTCTAATGCCGATTTCGCTGAATGTAACCCTCTTTCAGCAGATTCCTTACTAATAGATGAAGTTACGACTACTTCATTAGTATATTCAGATATTTTCTTTACTGTATCAACCATTGAATTCATTCTGTCTGTTGTACTTGTAACAGAATCAGCAATATCTGTTGTACCTGAAGCTAATTCAGCAATTGTGACTGCTACTTGCTCTGAAGCTTCTTTAGTCTCTGAACTTGTTTTCAATAACGTATCTGATGATTCTTTTACAGTTGTTGAAACATTATTAATTTTATTTAATAGCTCTTGTATCTTTTTAACCATTTTATCGAAATTACTACTTAACACACCGACTTCATCTTTAGAGTGATTAGAGTCAGAGCTTACTGTTAAATCCCCTGATGCCACTTGAGAAGTTAATTCACTTAATCTTTGGATCGGCTTCACTAGACTCCTAGCAAAAATAAACACGATAATTACGCTAAAAATTAAGACAACCCCAGCTGTTACAAATGAAAGCATCGCTAAGTATGAAAGATTCCCTGTAACTTCTTTTACAGGTGCTGAAATCACAAAGCCCCAATTAGTCGACGGAATCATAGTATAATAGGCGTAATTTTCTTGCTCAGTTTGAAATATGCTAGAACCTGTTTCGTCAGCAATTGCCATCGAAACAATGTCTCGCAACTCAGAATTTTCACTTTCTAAAAAGTTTGATTCCATGATTAAGCTTGAATCTGGGTGGGCAATTACAGTACCTTTCTCATCAACTAAAAAGGCATAACCGTATTCACCTAAAGTAAATTCACTTACTAATTGAACAATGTCTGAAATCGGAATAGTTGCAATTAGTACACCTGAAATTGCACCTTCAGAATAAATAGGTGTTCCCATTCCAACTATCATTTCTTCAGTTGCTCTTGATATTAGTGGTTCTGAAATAGTTGTTTCTTCTTTTGTTGCAGCATCTATAAAATACTGTCTATCACCAATATTAAATAACTCTCCCCAATGAACGACTGCATCACCACTTAATTCAGCCAATGCAAACATTTCATAATCCCCTAAACGTTCATATTCACTTTCAAGATATGGAATCACTTCTTCTATTTCCATTGATTGAATAATACCAGTATTAGCTAGTAACTCTAACTCCCTAACTTTTTGTGTAAAGAAATGGTCAATTTCTTTACGTGCATCTTGTAAACTAATTTCTGTTTTATCTGCAAATTCAATTTCTAAAAACTCTTTCGCTTTATTGTGATTAATAAAAGCGACAAGCACCAGGGCAACAACCAATACTGGCAAAACCACGATTAATAGCTTTGAGCGCAAACTGTTCATAACAATCTCCTATCTCCTATTTAATACTTTTTTATATTTATCTATTTACATCTATATAAAATCCCTTATATTATTGTTGTACAAAGGAATAGTGGGCAGATGGAACTAAATTATTAACAAAATTTATATATAATAAATATATATACAGTTATATATCATATCAAATTTTGTCAGAACCTCAAGGGAAATGTAGAAAAAAATTAAAAAAGTCAATTAATTTTATATTTAACAGATGCATAGCCTTATGACTAAGCCATTTATACTATTTTAATATTCTAAAAAACTATCTCAAAAGTAGTAAACTCATTAGCATTGGACAAGTTCGCTACTCATCCTACTCTTATAACATATTTCTCCCCTTAAAATTTACTTCCTTAACTCCATAACCCTCCTTTCGTCTATTCCATTTTTTTCTGGAAGCATACAATGTCATCATGTATAAAACTTAAGGAGGTAGTTTCATGTCGTTTCTTAATACGAAACTAATAGCAGGTGACTTAGAAGCATTTCAATCTGATCCACTTGGCTTTTTAACACAGTTGTCAAAGGAGAACGACGTAGCATCCTTTCGACTTGGTCCCTTCCACAAAGTTCGGCTTATATCAGATCCGAAAATCATAAAAGAAATTCTCGTAACAAAACAAAAATACTTTGTAAAATCACAAGACATGAAAGTCCTTAAGTCTGTTGTCGGAAACGGATTATTAACAAGTGAAAAAGACATTCATCAGCGTCAAAGAAGATTAATTCAACCTGCATTTAAAAAGAACCATATCTCTTCATATGGAGAAGATATGATTCAGACAACTGACGATTACATCCAACAGTGGAAGGATAATGAGCAACGAACGATTTCTGAAGATATGATGAATATAACACTTGGGATTATAAGCAAAACAATGTTTGGCATGCCTTTTAAAGATGGACATAAGCAGATAGGCGTACCAATGGAAACGATTATGCGACAGGCAATAAAAAGAATGAGGACAATTCTCCCTCTACCTTTATGGGTACCAACGAAAAACAATAAGAAATATACTCAAGCCGTAAAATCGTTAGATAATGTGCTATACGAAATCATTAGTGAACGTCGTAAAAACGGAGAACAAAAAGAAGATTTATTAGGAATATTAATGGATGCCAAAGATGAAACAGGTATCAATCAAATGAGCGATAGGCAATTGCGAGATGAACTTATGACAATTTTTCTTGCTGGGCATGAGACAACTGCCAATGCTTTGATTTGGACATTTTATTTGCTCGCACAGAATCCAGAAGCAGAAAGAAAACTATATGAGGAGATTGATGGAGTCATTGGTTCAAGAAAACCATCCCCAGATGATTATATAAACCTATCATATACGCAGAATGTGTTTTCTGAAGCCCTTCGGCTGTACCCACCTGCTTATGTAATTGGAAGGAAAGTAGACAAAGATGTAGAGATAGAAGGACACCATTTTAAAAGAGGAGACATGATTCTCATTAGTCAATATGTGATGCACCGTAAACCTGAATACTTTGAAAATCCAAACTCCTTTATTCCAGAACGGTTTGAAAAGGAGCAACGAAAAAAATTACCAGAATATGCGTACTTTCCCTTCGGTGGTGGTCCACGTGTTTGTATTGGTAATCATTTTGCGATGATGGAAGCTGTCCTAGTTATTGCGACAATTGCCCGAAGATTCCGTTTAAAACTAGCAGAAGAACCCAAAAAGGTAAAGCCTCAACCAGTCATTACACTTAGACCAAAGCATGGACTACAAATGTTTATTGAAGAGCGCATGCAAGATAATTAGACACCTTTTTTCAATATAGGATAAACGTTTATATTTCTCACAATTTCTAGTAGTACGTATACACTATAATATGGTATTTTTTATTTTCTAATTGTACGAAAGGATGATGTCATGATGAGCGATACCCCTTCAACTCTATTTGAACTAATTAAACGTCTAGGTGTTCAAGCAGAAGCTGAAATAAATCAATTTATAAAAAAAGAATTAGATGATAAGGACATTATTCATCTACTAAATAAAGAACTATTACAACACGCTGAACTACGTCGATTGTTCCAACGACTTCAAAAATTATTGTTATCGCAATTACACTTGCCTAACAAAGATGATGTCGCAAACTTATCTAAGTTAATTATTCAACTAGAAGAAAAGATTGATAATTTAGAGGAAAGAATAGCAAATGCCGAAGAAGAGCCTACTTTGAAAGAATATAAACCAATAGAAAGCGCTATAGAAAGTGTTCCTTCAACACCAAGTTTGCCAACTCAGTTAGAAGAAATCAACAAGAAAAAGTTAGAAAAACTCCAATTAATTATGCAACTACCAGATATGATTGGAAAGTTTAAAAATGAATAATCAAGACCGCTGGAAGCAATTCACATCGATTTGGAAAGAGCCAGCTCCCTCAGTCGGACAAACACCTAGGCAAGTAGTATGGAAAAAAAATAAAGCTGCTCTTTATTATTATCGTGCTAGAAACAAAAAATTTCGAACCCCGCTATTTTTAGTATATTCACTTGTCAATCAAGCATTTATTCTTGATTTAGGACCGGGGTCAAGTATGATTGAAGCTTTTACAGAGGAAGGCTACGATGTTTATTTACTAGATTTTGGTATTCCTGGTTATGAAGATAAAGATATTACACTAGATGACTATATAGATAAGTATATAAAAAAAGGAGTACAACGAGCACTCCGACACTCAGGAACAGAAGATATTACGATAATCGGTTATTGTCTTGGTGGTACTCTTGCTACTATCTATGCTGCGATAGCGACAGAACCAATTAAAAATCTTGTCTTATTCGCAACACCGCTCGACTTTAGCGAACAACATTTCGACAGTAGCCTGATTAATGCTTTGAAAAATGGTGACCTCGACCTCAACCCTGTTATTGACTCATATGGAATCATCCCAGGAAAAGCCATGGAGTTTATTCTAAGGATGGTTACTTCACCTATTTTCTACAGTCAATATCTAGCACTATATGAGCGAGCAGATAACCCTGAATATGTCTTACGTTGGCGCCGTTTTTACTCTTGGGTAAAAGGGCATGTTCCATTTGTTGGAGCAACATTAAAGCAATTACTTTTTGACATTGTCAAAGACAACAAACTAATAAATAACAAACTAGTGATTAATCATAAAAAAGTAAACCTTGAACAAATCAAAAGTAATCTATTAGTTATTTCAACGAAAGAAGACCAGCTGATTCCTGAAGCGTTGACTAAATCAATCATGAATAGAGTATCGAGTAAAAATAAAACGTACAAACAAATTAAAGGTGGGCATGCTACGATAGCTTTACGAGGGTCCATTCCTGAAGTCTTATCAAGCTGGTTGAAAGAACATTCATAAAAGAATAGAGCATAGTCTTTTTTCGACTATGCTCATCTTAATACTATACAAGCCAGATATTATTGATTCTTCAATTCTAATGCACGGTCATATATTTCTTGACCTGGATACCCATTCGCTTCCATGTCTTCTATCCACGTTTGTGCAATTGTTCCTAATGCTTCTTCCCAAGGGATCAATTGCTCTTCTGTTAGCTCTATAAACTCTGCACCACTTTCACTAGAAAGCTCTCGCCCTTTTTCACCATCTACGTCAAACACACTACCTGCCTTTTTAGCCATAGTAGCACCTGATAAACTATTAACAATTTCTTTATCTGACTCTGACAGACTATTATAAAATTCTAAATTCATAACAGAAAAGAAAGGTGTTGCTGAGAAATTTCCAACAGTAATATAATCTACAACTTCATGGAAACTATAATTATATAGTGTTTCTAAAGGAGCCATAGCTGCATCAATTGCTCCTCTTTCTAACGCTTCATATACCTCACCCATTGGCATTGATACAGGTATTGCTCCAAGCGCTTCTAATATAGAATTTGCAAGTGGTGAAGGTGAGCGTACTCGTAGACCTTGTAAATCTTCAGGAGTTTCAATTCTATGATTTTTACTTAGGATTTGAGCTGGTTCAGCTGTAAATAAGGAAAGAGGATGTATCTCTTCATGCTCAGCTTGAACTTCTTGAAATTCTTCATACAGTTGCATCATTATACTAGAACCGTGTTCAGCTGATTCTGCTAAAAATGGTAATTCAAGAATAGATACGAGTGGGAATCTCCCTGGTGTATAACCATAAACACTTAAGGCAATAGACACTTCACCAGTTACTGCCATATCATATTGAGATCCTGCTGCTCCTAAGATGTTAGAATCATAAAGCTCATACGTAATTCTTCCATCGGTTTGACTTTCTAATTCAGAACCAAACTCTTCGAATATTACCGTTTGTATAGGATGATTACCTGGTAAAAAATGCGAGATAATTAAGTTATGAGATTCACCAATTGCTCCGTCAGACGACTCTGTCCCTTGTTCTTGCGCTGTATCTTGCATTCCACCACAAGCAACCAACGTCATAAAAGCAAGTAAACAGACAACCATTCCAACTTTCCTACGCATGCAGAAGTACTTCACATTGATTCCCCCTTTTACTTTTCTAATTAGTTGATAAACAAGGTTTGCCCTTGGAATATCTAGTAAAGAAAAAAATATATTTTTTGACTACTTCGAAATTAAAGTGCGGACTTCTTCGTTTCATACTTACATATGTACGCTTTTTCAAACAAACTCAGCTTCCTAGATAAGATAGCGCTTACAAAAGAGAGTGAAATTGAATTCTTTTCTAAGCTTTACCCTTTGCTAATTTAGTTTAATAAATTAGCATTGATATATCTAGATCTATTAATGTCTAATAAAAATTCCTTTTCAAACACTTTTTATCTAATTTTTGTAAAAAACAAAAAAATAGACTGTTGTGCTTACCTTCTCACAACAGTCTATCTCTTAGCTTCTATAGCTCTTACTCTAATGCTTTCTTTAAAGAAAGTGCCGCATGTTCAATACACTCTTTTCCTTTGTCTAACACACCTGGCATCCAGAAAAATCCGTGAATCATTTCGTCATACCGCTTTGTCTCTACTGTGACTCCAGCTTGTTGAAGAAGTTGAGCATACTCTTCTCCTTCATCACGCAACGGATCAAAACCTGCTGTAACAACTAATGCTGGAGGTAATCCACTCAAATCTTCCGCAAGTAGAGGCGAAACATATGGATTTTTCCCGTCATCTGCATTTCGTAAGTAATGGTCCCAGAACCATACCATGCTATCTTTCGTTAATAGATAACCATCTGCATTTTCACGATATGATGCTGTTTCGTACGAATGATTTGTTACTGGATAAATCAACATTTGATAGGCTATGGAAAATTCCTTTTTATCTCTTGCCATTAATGAAACAACGGCTGCTAGATTTCCTCCCGCACTATCTCCACCTACAGCAACACGTTGACTGTCAACTCCGATGGAAGGACCATTTTCCACAACCCACTTTGCAGCTTCATAGGCATCATCGATAGCTGCCGGGAATTTATGCTCAGGTGCCAACCTGTAATCGACTGAAACAACAACACAGTTTGAGCGATTTGTAAGTAGACGACAAGGTACATCTACACCATCAAGGTCACCAATTACCCAGCCTCCGCCATGGTAATAAACTAACGCTGGGAATGGGCCTTCTCCTTCTGGCGTATAAATACGAACCGGTATGTCTCCTCCTGGTCCTGGTATAAACCGATTTTCTACTTTCTCTACTTCCTCAGGCTCTCCTGCTAGCGCGGTAAAATCACTTGTTGCTCTCGCTTCTTCAGGTGTCTGCTCATGCATTGGAGGTGCACCCGCTGCTTCCATTTGTTCTAAAAGAAATTTTGCTTGTGGATCAAGTCCCATAATAATTCCTCCCTCAATCAATTTTATGTTTAGTAGTTTTAAAATTAAAGCCACACCTGATGTAAGCGTTTACAAAAAAATGAATAATTTAATCAAGTATCTCGCTTACTGAAGTGAAAAACCTTCATAACCTTTAGACGCTATGTCATCACATATTTGGCGATATGGTCCATACCCACCAACATATATTTGAAATCCTCTTGCCTTACCAGCGATATTAGCACCTGTATACCAAGAGTCTGTTTTCGTGTATAACGTTTGATCCGCTAATTCCTTACAGTGGTTACTCCACGTTTCTTCTGCTTCAATTGCTGCTTCAATTGTACCAACATTATTTTCTTGCAAATGATTTATGCACTCCATTACCCATTCCACATGCTGTTCAATTGCAGCAGGCATGTTTCCTAATACTGAAGGACTTTCTGGGCCAGTAAGCATAAACATGTTAGGGAATCCAGCAGTTGCTATTCCAAGATAAGTTCTAGTACTTTCTCCATTTTCCCATTTTTCCTTAAGTGAAACACCATCTCTACCACGAATATCTATTTTAAATAATGATCCGGTCATTCCGTCAAACCCTGTTGCAAAAACGATTGCATCTAATTCATACTCTTCATCAGATGTACGAATTCCATTTGGTGTAATTTCCTCAATAGACGCTTTCTTTACATCTACTAAACTAACATTTTCACGGTTATACGTTTCAAAATAATCTGTATCAATGATTGCACGCTTCGTTCCATAATAATGTGTAGGGGTCAATTTCTCAGCTGTCTCAGGATCATGAACTACTTCTTTTATTTTTGAACGGATGAATTCAGCAACAAGTTTATTCCCATCCTCATTCATTAGAAGATCATTATAGGCAAATAAGATCGCCCATCCACCTTTATCCCAAGCTGCCTGTAAAACTTTTTCCCGTTCTTCAGGTGTATCATCAAGCACCGAGCGTTCACTATAACCTGCTGCTAGCCCAGCAACTGATTCTTGGAATTGGCGCCTAATATGACTATAATTGTCCTTTGAATTCTTAATGAATTCTGGGTCATACAAGAAATTTTTCGCTGGTACACTAAACTGTGGTGTCCGTTGAAAAACAGTTAGTTGCTCAGCTTCTTTTGCTATGACAGG
Organism: Bacillus sp. FJAT-45350; assembly: GCF_002335805.1. Lineage (NCBI taxonomy): Bacteria > Bacillati > Bacillota > Bacilli > Caryophanales > Bacillaceae > Bacillus > Bacillus sp. FJAT-45350. The sequence continues at coordinate 1,721,000 of NZ_NISU01000001.1, forward strand.
TATGGACTGTATACCACTTGAACCAGTTCCAATCACACCAACCCGCTTACCAGTAAAGTCTACTTTTTCATGTGGCCAATGTCCTGTGTGATACCACTCACCTTTAAATTCGTCTAAGCCCTTTATATTAGGTAAGTTTGCAGTAGAAATACATCCTACTCCTGTTATAAAATATTTAGCGGACACTGTCTCACCCTGTTCCGTTTGCACCTGCCATCTATTTGTTTCTTCATCATAATAAGCAGATGAAACTCGCGTATTAAACTGGATGTCTGGTCGTAATTCAAACTTATCTGCTACGAAATTGAGGTAACGTAATATTTCTGGTTGTTCAGGATATCTAGAAGTCCATGACCATTCTTTATAGAGTTCTTCAGAGAAAGTATAATTATAATAGAGACTCTCAGAGTCACAGCGCGCTCCAGGATAACGGTTCCAATACCATACACCACCGACTCCACCTGCAGCTTCGTAAACACGGGTTGTTAAACCAGCTTCTCGTAACCGATAAAGCATATAAAGCCCTGAAAATCCTGCACCAATTACCACCGCATCAACAGATTCAATCGAATTTTGCTGTTCATTTGAAAAAGTCATTAGTATTACCTCCCTTTATCTCTAATCTGTTAAACCTAACTTCACACCAAAAAGAGAGACTATGAACTCTATTACTTTAAAGGTTGACTTCTATGAAATTTTTAAATCTATTTGTATGACCCAACCTTTGTAATTTAATATATTGACTATTAGACAATGTTAGAACGATAAAATAATAATTAACCATTAATATTATTATAAATTCAGATAAACCCTCATTCAGTACCTGAGGGTTTATCTAAGACGTAAAACAGTAATTTTTTATACGTCTATAACTAATTACTAACAGTTCTTTAAACTTTGTAAAATCTAATTGTTATTTATATTAATCTATAAACTTTTCATACCTTGCTTCTTAGCCTCTGCATATACCGTACTTCTCGGAACACCCGTTAGCTTTGCAATGTCGTTGACACTCATACCATTTGTTTTTCTCTCACTAAACAATTCTATTGCACGTTTGACATTTTGCTTTGGCTGACTCGGTCTTCCCATATGCTTCCCTTGTTTCTTTGCCCGCTCTCTTCCCTCCTTAGTTCGCTCTTTAATTAAATCCCGTTCAAATTCACCAATTGCCCCTAGCATTGTAAACATTAGCTTTCCTGCTGAAGTAGAAAAATCAATTTGTTCTTTTAAAAATACTAGTGCGACACCCCTATTAGATAAATCGCTTGCAATATTATGTAAATCTTTTACACTTCTTGCAAGGCGATCTATTTTTGTTACAATTAGCTTGTCACCCTCACGTAAGTAATTTAATGCATCTTGTAGTGCTTTTCGATCCGAGATTGCACCTGATTGTTTTTCCTCAAAAATTTTCTTACATCCATATTCGTTCAATTGCTCAAGTTGGTTTTCTATTGTTTGTCCAACAGTCGACACTCTCGCATATCCAACTAATTCCATTATTATCACTCTCACTATCTAAAATTCTTGAATATTGATCACACTATATAATATAGAGACATTATAGATAACTTTATAGGAATATAGCAAAAAAAAGATCCTCGAATTTCTCGAGAATCGTTCACTTGTCACAATATAAAATTAAGAACTAATTTCCTTCATAAATTGACTATGATGAAGGTCATAATAAAAGCCTTTCTTTTGGAGTAATGTTTCATGGTTGCCTCTTTCAATTATTACACCATTTTCTAACACAAGGATTTGCTCTGCTTGTTGAATCGTATTTAGACGGTGTGCAATTACGAAACTCGTTCTTCCTTTTAATAATTGCTTCAATGCTTGCTGAATTTTCACTTCAGTTACTGTATCGATCGTACTTGTCGCTTCATCTAATATTAAGATAGATGGATTAGCAATAAGTGCTCTAGCAATCGATAAAAGTTGCTTTTGTCCTTGACTAATTCCACCACCGTCTTGATGAAGTACCGTATCGTATTGGTTTGGTAATTTCATAATAAAAGAATGGGCATTGGCGAGTTGAGCTGCGTCTTCTACTTCTTTATCACTTGCTTCTAATTTGCCATAACGAATATTTTCTCGTATTGTCCCTTCAAAAAGAAATGAGTCTTGTAGTACAAATCCTATATGGCTACGAAGACTTTCCCGTTTAATCGATGTAATATCTGTGCCGTCTATGAGAATCTTACCTTCGTCAGAGTCATAAAAACGTGAAAGAAGGTTAATCATACTCGTTTTCCCCGCTCCAGTAGGACCTACTAATGCAATTGTTTCTCCTGGTGAAGCGAAGAAACTAACATCTTTAATCGTGTCAATTTGTTTATCATAGGAAAAACCTACATGTTGGAATTCCACTTCTCCAATAATCTCTCTAACATCTATCAATTCATCCGTATCAGTTTCTTCATTTTCCTCATCAATTACTTCAAACACTCTTTCTGCCCCAGCAATTGCTGATAAAATCGTATTAAATTGATTTGCTAAATCATTAAGTGGGCGAGTAAACTGTCTTGCATATTCAGCAAAGATAACCATGACGCCAATTGAAACAATGCCTTGAATCGCTAAAACGCCTCCTACACCCGCAATAAAGGCAAAGCTTAAGTTATTTAGTATATTCATTAGTTTTGGTATAAATCCTGAATACGTTTGAGACCAGAAACCAGACTCTTTTAACCTTTCATTTTTAACTAAAAAATCTGATAGTACCATCTTCTCTTTCGAAAAGGTTTTTATAATTCGTTGTCCAGAAATTGTTTCTTCAATAAATCCATTTAACTCTCCAAGATTTTTTTGCTGTTCCTTAAATAATTTTCCCGTACGCTTTGTTATCCATTTCATACCCAAAAACATAAGTGGAATAATTGCCATCGTTATAAGAGTTAGTAATGGGCTTAACCAAAGCATGACAATTACGATACCCACTAAAGTAATAATACTAGTAAACACTTGAATAACTGAACTATTTAATGTAGAGCTTACATTTTCAATGTCATTCGTGACCCGACTCATCAATTCACCTTGTTGACGCTGATCAAAAAATGAAATTGGAAGTTTATGCAACTTGCTAAATAACTGTGTTCTTAACAAATGAACTGTATTTTGTGCAACTCTCACCATCCAATAGCTTTGTAGCCATTTAGTGAGTGAAAGAAAAACATAGATGATACCTAATGCAAGTAACAGTTTGATAATATCGCTGTTCTCATTTGTTACAATATATTCATCAATTGTCATTCCAACTAGAAATGGACCAAGTAATGCAAGGAACGAGCTAATGAAGACCATAAAAAGAATTAGAAACAGTTTATTTCTATTTTCAGCAAGGTAACCCCACAACCTTTTAACTGTTCCCCGCCAGTCTTTCACTTTTTGTTTGTTCTTTCCCTTGATACTATTGTCTAACGGTACTTTTTTATGTTGGAAAGGCTTTGCCATTTGCTTAAACATGATGGGCATGCTCCTCTCCGAACTGAGATTTATAAATATCCTGGTAAAGTGAATTAGATAATAGCAACTGTTGGTGATTTCCTTGAGCAATGAGATTTCCATCCTCTAGTAGCAACACTTTGTCAGCTACCATAGCCGTACTTATTTTTTGTGTGATAATCATAGTCGTACACGTGTACCTTTTTAAATTATCTAGCAAACTGGCTTCCGTCTTCAAATCTAATGCACTTGTACTATCATCTAGTAAAAGGATTCTCGGTTGCCTTATTAATGCTCTTGCAATTGAAATTCGTTGCTTTTGTCCACCTGATAAATTAACGCCTTTTTGTCCAACGACTGTTTCATAGTCGTTTGGCATTCTCATGATAGCATCATGAATTTTTGCCATTTTCGCAGCATCAATAACCTCTTCCATTGATGCGTCTTCTTTACCCCATAGAATATTTTCTTTAACTGTGCCAGTAAATAATAAAACATCTTGTGGAACATATCCAATTTGTTTTCGTAAATGCTCTACGGCTATATTTTGTATATCTGTCCCATCAATTAAGATTTTTCCATTCGTAATATCATATAATTGTGGAATCAACTGAAACAATGAAGACTTTCCTGAACCTGTTGCACCAAGTATTGCTACAGTTTTTCCTGGCTCAGCTAGGAATGAAATATTTTTTAAGACAGGTTCTTGCATTTCAGGGTAATTAAAAGATACATTATTAAATTCTATTTCCCCTTCCATTATCGAAGCTGAAGCTTCTGTAGATGAAGCTTTTTCAATCTTAGTATCTAATACTTCTGATACCCGCGAAGCAGATGCCTTTCCACGAGAAAACATCATTATAATCATTGAAAATATTGAAAAAGCTGCAGTGATTCTTGTCGCATAATTGACAACAGCTACCACTTCACCAACATTCGCGTTACCATTTGCCACTCCAATACTACCAAACCATAATACCCCCAAAATACTAAGATTCATGATTAGGAGAAGAAGAGGCATTGTAATTTCCATTAGACGTAAAGCTGATACAGTCTTACCCCTTAATTCATCATTCACATCCTTAAAGCGACCTTCTTCATACTGTCTTCTTAATAATGCTTTAATGATTCTTATCCCTGTCAAATTTTCTCTCATGACCTTATTAACGCCATCAAGCTTGATTTGCACAAGAGCAAAGAGCGTTCTTCCTTTTTTTAACACCCATATAAGGAATAACAAAAGTATTGGTACAGCAATAATTATCATCATAGCAATTTGAGGATTTACTAGAAATGCCATAATCGTTCCACCAAGAACAATTAAAGGAGCTCTTAACATAATCCGTAAACTCATAAATATCATCGTTTGTATTTGAGTAATATCATTCGTCATTCTAGTAATTAACGATGACGTAGAAAATCGATTTAACTGGGCAAATGAAAATGCTTGAACTTTTTCATATAAATGTTTTCTAATGTCGTAACCATAATTTTGACTTACATGTGCAGCGAAAAATGAGTTGATAATCCCTGCAATAAATGCAAAAAAGGACATTCCAACCATAATACCACCCCAATAAAGCACAACCGAAAGATCCTCTTGCATAATTCCATCATTTATTATTTTAGCCATAAACAATGGCTGAATAAGTTCTACTATTAATTCAATAAAAAGCAAGAAAAGTGCTACTATTATAAAAAAACGATAAGGTTTAATGTATGTAAAGACTGTTGACATGAAAACCTCCTCCAAATTCAGAACATCTATTTAACATTATTCATCTAATTCGTTTCATATCCCTTCCCTTCTAATACTAGCGTATGTATGAACAAGTTACTCGAATTCTACCTTAATTTTTTACTTAGGGTACCTTATTAAATATCAACAAAAAGTACCCCTAAGTCATATTACAAATTAGGGGTACTCATCTAACTATATCTTCTGAAAAAACATTCTTATTTGAGTTCCTTCATGTAACTTACTCGCTACTTCAAACTTACCACTCATAATTTCAATAATTTGGATCGCTGCCATCATTCCAAGACCAGTACCTTCTCGACCCTTAGTTGTATAATAAGGTTCGCCAAGTCTGGCAAGTTGTACACTTGTCATTCCAATCCCAGTATCTGCAATCTCAATCATTACTTTATCAAATACCTCTTCTGTCCTTATTGAGAGTGTTCCTCCATCTGGCATTGCCTCAATGCAGTTTTTCGTAATATTTAACAAGCACTGCTGAAATGTTTTCGGGTCTCCTTTAATATAAAAAGGTTGAATATCGGTTTCAATCGTAACACTATTCATATTAAGAAGCGGTGTTATTAAATCTATTGAATGAACTAATTCACGTTTAATATCTAAAATAACATTTTCCTCAGGTGTAGGCTTTGAAAAACTTAAATAATTTCCTATTATATCATTGGCTCTCTCAATTTCTTGGAGAGACAATTCGATATACATTTTCTTTTTGTTTTCGGGTAATTCATTATTATTTAACATTTGCAAAAAGCCTTTCACTACTGTTAGTGGATTACGTACTTCATGTGAAATGCTTGATGCTAGTTGACTTACTACTTCGAATTTTTCTGCTCTAATAATTCGTTTATTGAAATAAACTGTTTCTCTCATAAGCTCTAAAAAATAGATAATACAAATTGTACTTATTAAAAAAATTAATGTGTAGGACAACAAAAAGTACGGACTAATAAATTCTATCGCTATATATACAAGAACTACCAATAGAATTAATGCGATAAACAAAGACAAGCCAATCCCAATAAGGAATCTACCTTTCTTTGTAGCCTTATTAAAGAATCCATATGAAAAAATTATAGCAACTAGTATTATAAATGCAACTAGAGTTGCATTGTAAAACCCTATATCAGCACCACTTGTTAACAAGCGATATGTGAGAGCTACACCGACTAAAATAACACTTGCTTTTCTCCCAATGTAAAGTCCACTAATAATGATAGGTATCCAACGCAAATCCATTATAATCTCGTCGTTCACATAAAAAGGGAATGATATACAACTTATAACAGCAAATGCTGACGAAAATAATTTAATTATGTTTTTCTTATTTTCCGAAGTATGTTTAAAGTTTGTATCTACAATGTGTGGAACAAACAATAGGAATACCACTAAAAAAAGCATGTTTAGTAATAATGGTTCTATGTAATTATGCATTGTTGTGAACTCCTATCAATTCTCTTAACCTAAAGATTCAACGATTCTATTCTTATTTTTAAAAGACAATCTTTATATCTATAATAACCTAGAAATTGTTTAAATAGAAGAATGTTATTCAGAAATATCAAAAAATACCTCTTGCTAGATTTTAATATTTTTTTACTATATAAAAATATGGTATGTGAAATTTTATAAAAGATTGAAAAGTAATCCCTTCGTTATAATAAAAAACCGATCGAACCGCATATATCATCGGTTCAATCGGTCTATTAATTTATTATTCTACAGCTTGAATTCTTTCTACTAAATCTCCAAATTGGCTTCCAAACTTATCATATACTGGTTGAACAGCCTCTCTAAAGCTTTCTACATCAACTTCATCAAATTCAAGAATTTCAAGACCATCTTCTAATACGACTAGTTCTGCTTTTTGTTTTTCTTCATCGTCTGTTGTCATTTTACGTTGAACATGTGCGTATTCTTGACCTAAGCGTACAAACACTTCTTGGATATCAGCAGGAAGTGAATTAAACTTATCTTCGTTCATTATTAGTACAGCTGCAGCATAGTAAAGTCCTACTTCACTTAGATACTCTTGTACTTCATAGATTCCAGTTGAATGGATAACACCGTAAGCATTGTCAAGTCCATCTACAACACCTTGCTGAAGTGAAGTATGTACTTCAGGCCAAGCGATAGGTGTAGGGTCTGAACCTAGTGCACGATAAGTTTCTAACACAAGGTCATTTTCAATTGCTCTCATTTTCATACCTTTTATATCCTCAGCACTACGAACCTGTACTCCATTTGTTATAACGTGTCTCATTCCATTTTCCCAGAATGCTAACCCTTTAAAGCCTGCATTATCAATAAGACCTAATAATTCCTGTCCAACTTCCCCATCAAGAGTATCATAAGCATGTTGATGATTTCTAAATATCATTGGAAGGTCAAGTACTGCTAATTCCTTAACAAAGTTAGATGCAGGTGCAGACGTGTATACTCCCATATCTAATGAACCTAATTGAACCTGCTCAACCATGTCTCTTTCTCCACCAAGTTGTCCACCAGGATAAATTTCAAATTTGACCTGACCATTCGTCTCTTCTTCAATCGCCTCAGCAAGCGCTTCAATTCCAAGAGTATATGAATGTGTCGGCGGTCCAATATGACCTATTTTAATCACAAATTCTTCTCCTGTATTTTCTACTGGGTCTTGCCCTTCACCCGCCGGAGCAGTTGATGCATCATCACTCCCACCACAACCAGTTAACGCCATCATACCGATTACTGCCGTTCCTAAAACTTTAATTAAATGTCTCTTCACTTTCATAATCCCCCTTTTGACTATTTTATATTTTTTTACAATACTAACAAAAATAAAAACTTTGTTTGTACTATAAATTAAAAATTATCATAATATTCAGATTTGGTCAACTGTAGAATTTCTAAATAAAGAAAAATAATTTACAGTTCCAAGATTTCTAATACAGATGTTTATTATACTGATATAATAACTTAGAGTTAACTTTATTCCTCTCGTCCTATGAATGCAATTTTGACGTTAATTTTGTTAACCATTATTTCAACAAACCTAAGCTAATAGCTGGTACGAATGAAATAATAAGTACGTTTACAATTAGAATTAACAAAAATGGGATAATCGCTCGCACGAGAGCTTCATAGGAGGTGTTCCCTACCCTCGCCCCTATGAATAGCGACACTCCAACAGGAGGAGTAATTAACCCAATGGATAAGTTCACAATCATAATAATACCGAAGTGAATTGGATCTAATCCAATCGCTGATGCTACAGGAAGTAGAATTGGTGTTAATATGATAATCGACGCAATCGTTTCCATAAATGTACCAACGGCTAGTAATACTAAGTTAATTATTAATAGGATAATAACTGGTGACGTATCCATTGCAGAGATAAAATTCGCAACTGATTGTGGTACTTGCTCTCGCGTTAATACCATTCCAAATAATCCAGCTGTTGCAATAATAAATAAGATAACAGAGGTTGTCACAACCGATGAAACTAAGATTTCTCTCATTTGTGCCCATTTAATTTGCTTATAAACAAATGCTCCTACAACAAAACCATACACGACTGCAACTACTGACGCTTCTGTAGGAGTAAAGATTCCTCCGTAAATACCACCTAATATAATAATAGGCATAATTAATGCTAGAACTGCTCTCTTGAAAGAAACCCATACTTTCTTTAAATTTGTTTTCTCAAGGTCGCTACCATATCCTTTAATCGTAGTAATCACAAATGCTAAAAGCATAAGAGATACACCGATCATAATACCTGGTAAAATACCTGCGATAAATAATCCACTAACTGAAACTCCAGCAGATACTCCATATAAAACTAATGGAACACTCGGAGGGATGATAATTCCAGTTGTACCAGCTGCTGAATGAATCGCAGTCGCAAAGTTTCGATCATAGCCTGCTTTCACCATAGCTGGGATTAATAGACTTCCGATTGCTGCTGTTGTTGCTGCCGCAGAACCAGATAACGCCGCAAAGAACATACATGCAATGATTGCAACGTGTGCCAAACCACCTTTGACTTGACCTACGATACTTTTCGCAAAGTCTACTAACCTTTCTGAAATTCCACCATGCTCCATTAATTTACCTGCTAAAATAAAAAACGGTGCTGCCATTAGAGGAAATGAATCTAATGACGCAAATAAGCGTTGAGGTAGTGAGATTAAAGGCATATCGGTCATAATAATTAGGTATAATACAGATGCTAAACCGAGAGCAATGGCAATTGGTACACTTATTATAAATAACACTAGTAAAATCACAAATAATAATAAAGAGCCCATACGTTATAGTCCTTTCTTACGTATCTTCATTGATAAGTTCGTTGCCTTTAAGAGACTTCAACGTTACATCTAATAGATTAATGAACATTAATACTCCACTAATTGGAATAACTAGATATGCATACCCCATTGGGAGGTTTAATGCCGCAGATGTTTGCCCCATTTGTCGTTCAACAATTGCTACTCCATGCACGAGCATAAAATAAAAAAATGTAGAACCGCTTATAAAAGCTAAAATTGTAAAGATTTTTTGCAACAGTAATGGTAGCTTTGATTTAAAATACTCAATTCCAATATGTGCACCATGCTGGAAAGCAAAAGATGCTCCTAAAAAAGTAACCCAAATCATTAAATAACGAGAAACTTCCTCTGTCCAAGCATAGGAACTTCCTAAAAGCTCTCGCGAAACAATTTGAAGAAAAATGAGGATAACCATAGTAGCTAACATAACTGCAGTTAGATTTTCAATACTGCGATTTAAGACTCGTAATCCTTTAGACCACATTTTCTTCCTCCTGACAGATAGTGAAGTAAAGCGGGAATAGTTTCCCACTTTACTTGATTAAACTTTTTCTACAGTTATCATTCTTTCAACTAAATCTTTGAAGTGTCCTGTGTTTACTTCAAGGTGATAATGTATTGTATTTGCATTCTATGTCCATTTCAAATCGTTCAGCTATTACACTCCAGCTGCTTCTTCACGTTTCGCAATTCCATTTCGACCTGGGAAGTCAGGAGCGAGTTCTCTAGCATTAGGCATTTTCAGCCATAATCTTAATAAGTGACGTCTGAGGTCTAAATCTTCGTGATCTTCGAACTGAGTACGAGAATGGAAAACTGTATAGTTATTCGCAAATTGTATATCACCTGGTTCAAGCATCATATCTACTCGAATATCCTCATCATGAAGAATCGAATCTATAATATCAAGAGCTTCCACTTCCACTTTCGATAATGGGTGACCTGCATTGTCTTGTGCAATCTCAATATATTTACGTAGGTAACGTGCGCTTAGTTTACTATCGTGGTAGCTAAAGATCGGAGTAAACGCTGGCTCTCCGTCACCAAGATGTTCCATTAGGAAATAACGGTAAAGAATCGCTAAGTACTCTGGATATTTTTCTTGAATTTCATTATAAAGAGTCATGGCACTTGCAAGGCTGCTTAAACCACCTGATTTCGCTTTACGAAGAGAAAGTAATCCGACTACATCAGATAAATCGGCATGATATGGTAGACGTTCATTCGTTTCGTACACACGAACATTTGATGTATCTACTGCTCCAATATTCCTTACATGACCTAATAGGTCACCTTTAATGTTTTGTGAAACTGGAATACCCATATGTAACCCAATACCATAATAAATGATGCTCGCTTGTTCTTCCGTATATTTTTCTACTGGCAATCCGCGAAGTAATAGAAATCCTCTTCCATTTTCTAATTCTTCAACAAAGTAAGCGATTTCATCAACAAGGTCAGGAATCGGGAAGTCCTCCTTAGTAAAGTCTGGTGCTTGGAGTCCCTTTTGCTCGACATTTTTTAAAGCGCTTTCAAGAGAAGCAATCGCTTCTTCTGACCAAAAATATATCCATGATTCGTCTTTTAATAGTTCTTTCCCTTTCCATGCTGACGTTCCTTGTACTTTCCCATTTAACATAACTCCCATAATTCTTCCTCCTTTAATAAAAATAGAAATTTATTATTCTACTAAATCTGGTTGTTCTTTTGTAATACGATCCCATAATGGTTGGAAACTATACCACCCAACGTGACTTGTTCCAATTTGGCCTCGAGTCATTCGAGCTATTTCTGGGTCAATAAGTTTCGGTTGACCTGCTGCCTCGACCATTAATTGAACTTGGCAACATTTTTCCATGGTTATAAACCACCATGCAGCTTCATCCACTGTCTTTCCAACTGTAAGTAATCCGTGACTCTGTAAGATAATCGCTTTCTTCTCTCCTAAAGTAGAAGCTAGTTGTTCGCCTTCACTGTAATCCAAGACGACTCCGTTGTATACATCTAACAAGCCATGATCATCATAGAAAGCACAAGCATCTTGAGAAATCGGATCGAGTAAACGGCCAAACGATGACCATGCCATTCCATAAGTTGAATGCGTATGAGCTACAGCATCTACATCAGGGCGAGCAAGATGGACTTCAGTATGAATCGCAAGTGCAGCTCCGTTAACAACGCCGTTACCTTCTAGAATTTCTCCCTTATGATTGACTAATAATAAATCGGATGCTTTGATTTGGCTAAAATGCATTCCAAATTTATTTACCCAAAAGCAATCTGTAAATTCAGGATCGCGTACTGTAATATGGCCTGCTAAACCATTATCGAAGCCAAATCTAGAAAATAATCGAAAGGACGCGGCTAACCGTTCTTTTCGGTGTTGTCGTTCTTTAGCAACAGTATCAAATATTGGTGGTTTAGGTAATACCAATTCAGCTTTCATTTGTTTAAATGCACCTCCACGTAAAATTCTTCTAAATTATATGATTACATCTAGAACCTGCCAAGCAAAGATGTGTAACCTCTCTTTGCTCTCTTCACTAAAACTTCCAAACAAAACAAATATTTTGTATATTCAGAATTTAACATAGATTTAGTTTACTTGTCAACTGTTAACAGTCAACAATTAAAACTTAAAAATCTTATGATTGCTTCCTCCGCTTTGTTGAGAAAAAATGCTTTTCAAAAATGAATTGATTACTACAGTCGATTTTTTAATATTGTTACTAGTCTAAATTCCAAAAAAGCTACTGATTAAGTTTGTATAACTTTTCAGTAGCTTTATAATAAATCATCTAGGATTTTCTGCTAATTCATACCTTACGATCATTGGAATAAGTGCAACAATAAGCATTAGATACACAAACACGCCAAGTAATGATTGATAGGCTGTTAAGCCAAATGCTGAAGCAAGAACTAAGATAAAGAACACAGGAGGAAAGGCTACAAGTACCGCAACAATTAGCTTTGAATGTTCCTTAACTTTATGCTCTGTACCGCACTCTGGACAAGAGATAGGACGATATCCTCTTAAAAATGAACCTTGTATTGCCTTCCAAGATAAATCATGTTCACATTTTGTACATTTTTGTTTCGACATATATATAAGCCTCCTAACAGACATAACGTACTTGTCTACCATTTTATTATAATGTACTTCAATTCATACTTCCATTATTGTACTACATAATAAGCGGATAATAAGTGACAATACACCAAATTTCGAGGGAATTGAAAAAGTCCAATCTAGACGATTCGAGAAGTGGTAATGGTCCGCACGTTGCGCGCTTGCTATGAGAAAACCACTCATAGCGCGCTTTTTTTTGAAGAGGCAACGGCTTCGTACATTACTTAGAGGCCGCTGAAAAAGTGAAAATCACACTTTTTCAGCGGCCTCCAAATTCAGAGTATTTCTCTAAAAACAAAGCTACCTTCTCACATTAAAGTGATAGGTAGCTTTGTAGTAATAACTATTTTAACAATCCTAAACTAATAGCCGGTACGAATGAAATAATTAATACATTCACTATCAGAATTAATAAGAATGGAATAATCGCCTTTACTAGAGCTTCGTAGGTAGTGTTACCTACCCTAGCACCAATGAACAATGATACCCCCACTGGTGGAGTAATTAATCCAATCGATAAGTTAACAATCATAATAATACCGAAGTGAATTGGGTCTAATCCAATTGCTGTTGCTACAGGAAGTAGGATTGGTGTTAATATGATAATCGACGCAATCGTTTCCATAAATGTACCAACGGCTAGTAATACTAAGTTGATAATTAATAGGATAATAACTGGTGACGTATCCATTGCAGAGATAAAGTTCGCAACTGATTGTGGTACTTGCTCTCGCGTTAAGACCATTCCAAATAATCCTGCTGTTGAAATAATAAATAAGATTACAGACGTAGTGACAACTGAGGAAACTAAGATTTCCCTCATTTGTGCCCATTTAATTTGCTTATAAACAAATGCCCCTACAATAAAACCATAAACTACTGCTACTACAGATGCTTCTGTAGGAGTAAAGATTCCTCCGTAAATACCACCTAAAATAATAACAGGCATTATGAGTGCCAAAAATGCTCTCTTGAAAGAAACCCAAACCTTCTTTAGATTTGTTTTCTCAAGGTCACTACCATACCCTTTAATCGTAGTAATCACAAATGCTAATAGCATAAGCGATACACCAATCATAATACCTGGTAAGATACCAGCAATAAATAATCCACTAACCGATACACCTGCAGATACTCCATATAAAACTAATGGAACACTCGGAGGGATGATAATTCCAGTTGTACCAGCTGCTGAATGAATCGCAGTCGCAAAGTTTCGATCATAGCCTGCTTTCACCATAGCTGGGATTAATAGACTTCCGATTGCTGCTGTTGTTGCTGCCGCAGAACCAGATAACGCCGCAAAGAACATACATGCAATGATTGCAACGTGTGCCAAACCACCTTTGACTTGACCTACGATACTTTTCGCAAAGTCTACTAACCTTTCTGAAATTCCACCATGCTCCATTAATTTACCTGCTAAAATAAAGAATGGTGCTGCCATTAGAGGAAACGAATCCAATGACGCAAATAAGCGTTGAGGTAATGTGATTAAAGGCATATCCGTCATAATAAGTAAAAATAGTACAGATGCTAAACCGAGAGCAATGGCAATCGGTACACTAATTACAAATAACACTAGTAAAATTACAAATAATAATAAAGAGCCCATACGTTATTGTCCTTTCTTACGCATCTTCACTGCTAAGTTCGTTGCCTTTAAGAGACTTCATCGTTACATCTAATAGATTAATAAACATTAATACTCCACTAATCGGAATAACAAGATAAGCGTAACCCATAGGAAGGTTTAATGCCGCCGACGTTTGTCCCATTTGTCTCTCAACAATTGCCATTCCATGCACGAGCATAAAATAGAAAAATGTAGATCCGCTTATAAAAGCTAATATTGTAAAGATTTTTTGCAACAGTAATGGTAGCTTTGATTTAAAATACTCAATGCCGATATGTGCACCATGCTGAAAAGCAAAAGATGCTCCTAAAAAAGTAACCCAAATCATTAAATAACGAGAAACTTCCTCTGTCCAAGCATAAGAACTTCCCAAAAGCTCTCGAGAAACGATTTGAAGAAAAATGAGGATAACCATAGTAGCTAACATAACTGCAGTTAGATTTTCAATACTGCGATTCAAAACACGTAATCCTTTAGTCCACATTTTCTTCCTCCTGGTAGATAGTGAAAGTAAAGTGAGAAAACTAGTTTCTCACTTTACCCCGTTAAAGTTATTCTACTGCATTAATTCTTTCAACTAAATCACCGAATTGTCCTGAGAATTTCTCGTATACTGGTTCAACAGCTGTACGGAAGCTATCTAAGTCAATATCGCCAGTTTCAATAATTTGCATGCCATGTCCAGCTAAAAGTTCTAATTGCTCTGCTTCTAAGTCAGCTGTCATTGAACGTTGAACATCAGCAAACTCAGCACCTAAACGAACGAATACTTCTTGTACATCAGATGGTAAAGAATTGAACTTATCTTCGTTCATCATTAGAATAGCTGCTGCATATTGAAGTCCTACTAAGCTTAAGTGATCTTGTACTTCATACATGTTTGTTGATTCGATTACTCCAATTGCATTATCATGTCCATCTACAACACCTTGTTGGAATGAAGTATAAACCTCTGGCCAAGCAATTGGTGTTGGGTCAGCGCCTAATGTACGATATGTTTCAAGAATCATGTCATTTTCTAAAGAACGCATTTTTAAGCCTTTCATATCTTCAACAGAACGAATTTCTTGCTTATTATTTGAAAGATGTCTCATACCATTTTCCCAGAAGCTAAACGCTTTGAATCCTTGGCTATTAACTGAAGCCAAAATATCTTGTCCAACTTCTCCGTCAAGCGTATTGTAGATATGGTCTCTATCTCTAAATAGCATTGGCATGTCTAATACTGCTAAATCATTAACAAAGTTAGAAGCAGGAGCAGTTGTAAATACCCCCATATCTAATGAGCCTAACTGTACTTGCTCAACCATGTCTCTTTCTCCACCTAATTGTCCACCACCGAAGATTTCAAATTGAACTTGTCCATCAGTTTCTTCAGTAATTGCTTCTGTTAATGCTTCCATCCCTAACGTGAATGAATGTGTAGGGGGTGCAATATGTCCTACCTTTATAGTAATTACTTCACCATTGTTTTCTACTTCAGTTGGCTCAGAAGAAGTTGATGTATCACTTCCACCACCACATGCAGTCAATGCCATAGCACCAATTACAGCAGTACCTATTACTTTAATAAAATGTTTGTTCAATTTCATGACCTCCGCTTTCTTTATCTGTTTTTTTTGAATATTCGCGTTAAAAATTTAACGCTTTATATTTAAGTGACAGACAATACGATATAAGAATATGGTTTACCGCTTGTCTACACTAAAATATCAAAATAATAAAAATATATCCACTAACATTACTAGAGTACTTTTTAAATAGTTTACTACCTTTCATAACTATTATTATCAAATACCTCTGTATAAGAGTTAGCTATTTGTTATGAAATTGTTCTGCAAGTTCGACTTATTTGAAAACCAATGCAAACGCTTACAGACAACACGAAAAAAATAATGAAGCGTTTAGAACAAGGTTAGTAACTTAGTCGTAGTGCAAATTCATAACGTTTTAATAACGTAATTATATCAGTGGGATATACAAGATAGCAAGAGTTTTTTATATATAAAAATAAATATTTTCATTTTTTAAAATAGTATTACTCTCTTAATCTTATGTACTACGGTTTCCTCCTATATATGTTAATGAAAATTATCTCCATTTTTTTACTATGTCGTAATAACAATATTAAAAATAAGGACCAAACCTCATGACGACAGTTCGGTCCTTTTTAAATATCATGATTGATGTTTACATTGCAGTTTATTGTTTTCTAATTAAAAATTATGGCCCTTAATTTTCTTCACAGGATTAATCAATAAAAATCTTACCTGGATTAAGGATTCCATTTGGGTCTAATGATTTCTTAATCGTTTTCATCACGTCATAAGCAAGACCATGTTCTTGACGCTGGTATTTCGCTTTCCCGACTCCAACTCCGTGCTCTCCAGTACATGTACCCCCACGCTCTAGTGCATAGTTGACGATATGAGCATTAATTGCCTTTGCTTCTTCAAGTTCTTTTTCATTCGTAATATCGACCATTAAAAGAACATGGAAATTACCATCCCCTACGTGTCCTTGAATAGCCCCATCTAAAGATGATTCATCTACGACTTTTCTTGCATCAAGAATTGCCCCTGTAAGCTCCGAAACAGGAAGACATACATCTGTCCCCATTAATTTTCTACCAGGAAAACCATGAATAAATGCATAGGCTAGGTTATGGCGAACTTCCCATAATTTATTTCTTGCCTTAGTATCTGTTTCAAATTGAATATCTTCACAACCTAAGTCAGCAACAATTTCTTTTGTAAATTCAACATCCTGAGCTAATCCTGCTTCGTTTCCATGAAACTCTAAAAACAATGTAGGCAGTTCATCATAATCAACTTCACTATACTCGTTAACTTGTCGAATCGAACGAGCGTCCACTAATTCTATTCGAGCAATAGGAATTCCCGCTGATAGAATTGCTGTCACTGAATCAACAGCAGCTTCTACGGATGGAAAAGAAGCTCTTCCTGCCATCACACACTCAGGTATTCCATATACTTTTAACGTTAACTCTGTAATAACCCCAAGTGTACCTTCAGATCCTACCATTAAACCATTTAAACTATAACCAGAAGAAGATTTAGCTGCTAGTCCTCCTGTATGAATAACATCACCATTAGCTAAAACTACTTCAAGATCCCTGACTTGATCTCTCATAATACCGTATTTTACAGAAGTCGTACCACTAGCATTCGTAGAAGCCATTCCACCTAAAGTGGCATCTGCTCCCGGATCCACGGAAAAGAATAATCCATATTTTTTTAGCTCTTTATTTAACTGGTCTCTAGTTACTCCTGGTTGGATTTTCACGAGAAAATCCCCATCCATTACCTCTAGAATTTGATTCATCTGCGACATATCAAGTGAAATTCCTCCATGATAAGGAATTACATGTCCCTCTAAACTCGTACCAAGTCCAAAAG
Organism: Bacillus sp. FJAT-45350; assembly: GCF_002335805.1. Classification (NCBI taxonomy): domain Bacteria; kingdom Bacillati; phylum Bacillota; class Bacilli; order Caryophanales; family Bacillaceae; genus Bacillus; species Bacillus sp. FJAT-45350. The sequence continues at coordinate 1,738,701 of NZ_NISU01000001.1, forward strand.
GTACAACTGGAATTTTATGTTCATTTGCAAAAGCAACGACTTTACTAACATCTTCTTTCGTCTTTGCAAAAACAACAACATCAGGTAGGCTCGTAGGATTATATCCCTCATCCCTACTATGTTGCTCTAACATAGTTTCATTTGTTGACACTTGTTCTTCTGGAATAATTTTCTTTAGTTGTGTAATATAATCCATAATCAATTTTCACGCCCTTATCGATATATTAAAATGATAAAAATATCATTAATTACTTACTCGAATACTAGTTTACTATTTTTTCATTTTTCTTGCATTATTTTTATAATTTTGCCGAATTGCATTATTGTATGTTATCCAAATTAAGAAGGACATCCTCCTATTTTACAATAGTCAGACGTCCTTCTTTCTATTTTAAAGTTGGTTAAACTGGTTTCTTGCTATTTTTGTAATGTCTTCGGGGGATTTATACGATAATGATTCCTGCTGTAATGCCTGAAAGAAATTAATATCACTTGTTCCAATTTGTCCTAATGTTAACCTCGGAATTAACCTAGCATGTATAGGTTGTCCCGCAGAATCACGCGTAAAGTTCAGCATCATGTTAAAACTAGCTAGTCCTTGTTCACTTAACGTAGCAAAAATACCTTTTAAACTTAGTGCAAAGTCACGCCAAACTTCTTCAGTACATTCATTAATACTTGTTACCTTTGGAAGGACTGCCATGAAATCATTATGACTTTTCGGAGCAAATGCATGGATCCAGCCAACATGTCCTTTTTCTCCAATCCATCTTTCTCCTACTTCCTTTTCACTCTTATATAACGTTTCGAAATAATCTTCACCATTGTCATTTTTGAAAATTGTCGACAGTTCATTTGTGCGATTTTGATACGTAGTAGCAGTTTCTGAAACGATAATATGCATATGCGGATGAAGAATACTACCTCCCGAATGTGGCAAGTAATTCCAATTAATAGATGCAAACCTTGCCTTAGAATCATTTTCCATCACACGTTTAATATACATTTGCGCAGCAATCAGTGCATCTTTTATCATTGTTTCCGTAAATTCTTCTAACCGAACATAATGTTGACCAGAAAAAATAACGACACCATTGTGCTTACTGTAAGGAAAGAGATTTGGAAATAGTGTTGCTTCACCTTTCGTAATACGTCCGTCTTTTGTAATATCGTTAGGAAAGACAGGAGTCATTTTTAATAAATTTTCTTCACAAAAAGGGCATTTATCCCCACGTGTTTGTTCCGAAACTTCTGTATAATCAGGCGGTGTAAATGACATACCAGGATCAAAAACGATTCTTGACGACTCTTTTGTTAAAGGGTCAAAACGAATTTCCGTTTTTCTTTCTATTGCTTGTCCTTGTCCATCAAAAAAATGAAACCACTCTTCTTTTTTATGTAAATTAACCTTCATTATTATACCCTCTCCTCCCAAAAATTGTTCTCCTAAAATATAACACCTCCGGGCTCAAATGTCAGTAAATTCAGAGTATTAAACAAAAAAGCATCCAAAACAACCGTTTTTATAGAAACGAATTAGAAGAATATTATTTTATTTTAAAAATACCAGAAGAAAAAAGTAGGTTTTTTCGCCATTTTTCGATATTATTAAATAGATAGCTAGATTAGTCATATATTTTTAACAAGTTAAAGGGGTGAAAGGATGCTTTTATTTCTTAGTTTCTGTATCCTTGCATATATAGTAGGTTCGATACCAACAGGAAAAATAATTGCAAAAATGAAAGGTGTCGACATTCAAGCAGTAGGTACGAAGAATATTGGTGCTAGTAATATGTACCTTAGTGTAGGTAAAAAATTAGGTTTTGTTGTTCTTTTAGGTGACCTTGGAAAGGCATTTTTTACACTATATGTTGCTCTAGAATTGTTAAGTTATAATCAAACGATGGTCGTTGCTCTTTGTCTATTAATCGGTAATGTGAAATCTATCTTCTTAAACTTCACTGGTGGTAAAGGGATTGCAACAAGCCTTGGCATATTTATGGCAACACAACCATGGGCTTTATTAATTTTAGCTATTCTCTGGTTTATTGGTCTTTTCTTTAAGAAATCTGTTCTATTAACTACCATTAGTGCTATGATTCTTATTCCTTACCAATTCTCTACACACGGTGAAGTAGCGATGGTCGCCTCGTTCTTAATCATTCTTCTTTTACTAGTAAGGCATAGAGAAAATATTGCAAGTGCAACTGTTGACCAATTAATAGAAGAAAAGAGTAAAACAACTTAATGTTACAATTAACTCATAGCTAAGTACAACAAGCGCGATGACATTCATCGTGCTTGTTTTTGTATAGATGTAAACGTCGTCATACTAACACACCAAGGAAACTAATACCTTTTCGTTGTATTAAAGCATATAAATTATTATTTTACATACCATTCCCCTCCAACACTACTAAATTAAATTTCAATAATTTTCATATTTTGGGTTGCACTATAAAAAATAACCAGTATAATAGGTAACTATAAAATACGATAATTCCTATACACTTTGTAGGGATTACGAAAGGTGGAGAAAAATGAAATTACGTATCATTTATTTGTCTATTTTATTGCTATTTGTTGGGATGTTAGCAGCATGTGGAGGTAATGAAACATCAGCACCTGAAGACAGCTCATCAGTTAATAGTAATGATATTGACGAAGAAGTAGTTACAGTACCTTCATATGAATTAACATTAGCAACTGTTGTATCACCACCACATCCGTGGATTGATATGGCGGAATCTTTTGCTGAGGAAGTTGCAGAGAAAACAAATGGTGATGTGAAAGTAACAATTCATCATACTGGTACATTAGGTAATGATGAAAGTGCGATTGACGAAATGCGATTAGGTACAGTTGACTTTGTTATTGGTGGTGTGCAAAACGCTGCTCCATTCTTACCAGAGTATCAATTATTTAGCTTAAGCTATTTATTCGAAAATATGGACCACTTTGAGGCTGCTATTGCTCATGATAGTGAATTAACACAAAGATACCAAGAGTTACATGAAGAAAAAGGTCTAGATTTCCGCTTACTTTCCTTTGCTGGCGGTGGAACTAGAAATGTTGCTAATAGTGTTAGACCAATCAATACACCTTCTGATTTAGAAGGACTTCAAATGAGATTGCCAGGTTCACCGTTAGAAAGTAAGATTTGGTCTGAGCTTGGTGCTGTACCAACATCTTTACCGTGGAATGAAATTTATTCAGCTTTACAAACTGGAGTAGTTTCTACTTTCGAAAGTACGCTTAGTGGTTATAAAGGAAGTAACTTATATGAAGTTACCGATTACTTAAGCAGAACTGAACATCAATTTATGGTGTCTCATTTCTCTATGAGTCTAGTCACTATTGATAAACTACCTGAAGACTATCTTGATATAGTTAATGAAGCTGCTGTTAATGCAGGCTACTTAGGAACTGAAAAAGGAAACGAATATGATGAAGAAGTACTTGCAGAATTAGAGGACTTAAATGTAGAAGTGAATGAAGTAGATAAAGAGAAGTTTATTGAAATTTTAAAACCTCTTCATCAAGAATTAGCGGAAGATATTAAAGCTGAAGAAGTTTTAGAAATTATTCAACAAATGAATCCATAATTATCCTTCTTTCAGAGGAGAGGGTTTAAATGAATGGTTTAAGAAAAGTTAATAATGTTATCGAAAAAGGACTGATTTCCATATCAGTCCTCATGTTTATAACGTACATAGTATTAATATTACTTCAAGTAGTTGCGAGAAATTATCTGCACATACCTGTTTTGTGGGCTCAAGAAGTTGCCCTATTTTGTTTTTTATGGACGATTTTCTTAGGTGCATCAATTGCTCTTAGAAAAAGAAAACATTATCTCGTAGAAGTGTTCCCAGCAAAAATGAAAAAAACGAATCAAACTCTATCACTAGTAGCTGATATATTAGTTCTTGGATTTATTTACGTTTTAATTGTTGGTGGATTTGACTTTGCAAAAATGGGATTAACAAGGCTCTCTACTGCATTAGAGATTCCCCAAGTTTACTTGTTTGCTAGTATACCTATCGCTGGAGTTGCGATGCTATTCTTTGCAATTGAAGTAATAGCTGAAGATATAAAAATACTATTAAACAAGGGGGAAATTGAATAATGGACCCTTTAGTATTACTGTTGGTAAGTTTTTTAGTTCTGATAGTCATTAAAGTACCAATCGCTTTTGCCCTTGGATTATCATCGATGATTACAATCTTTTACTTGGGCTTACCTATGGCTACAATCATTAATCAGATGTTTTCAAGTGTTAACTCTTTTCCTCTATTAGCCGTTCCTTTGTTTCTATTATTAGGAAGATTAATGAATGATGGTGGAATTACGGATAAGTTGGTCCACCTAGCAAGTTCTTTAGTAGGTCACATACGTGGTGGCCTAGGACATATTAATGTATTAGTAAGTATGATGTTTGCCGGTTTATCTGGTTCAGCTGCTGCTGATACAGCTGGTGTTGGCGCAATGATGATCCCAGCAATGAAACGTGCAAGGTTTGATGCTCCTTATGCTGTCGCTATTACAGCGATATCATCGACGTTAGGGGTCATCATCCCTCCTAGTATTTTAATGGTTATTTATGGAGCTATCGGCCAAGTGTCAATTGGAGCCCTTTTCTTAGCTGGTATTGTTCCTGGTATTCTCATTGGCCTAATGCAAATGGTTTATACGTACATACTAGCTATAAAAAAAGGATTTCCATCCTCACCTAAAACAACTGTCAGTGAAAAAGGAACGGCGTTAATCAAAGCGATTCCCGTTTTATTACTTCCGCTTATTATCTTAGGCGGTATTACTGGTGGAATCTTCACAGCTACTGAAGCGGCAGGAATCGCAGTTGCTTACGGTTTGATTCTGATGATGTTTTATAGGTCTTTAAATCTTAGAAAATTACCTGGCATTCTAGCAGACTCCATTGTGAACTATTCACTACCAATGTTAGCTGTAGCAAGTGCAGGGATTATGGGCTGGTTAATTGCTAGATTAGGTGCACCAGAAATGATTTCAGGTTTTGTTATGAGCATTACAACAAATCCATTAGCCGTATACTTGCTAATTGTGGTAATACTACTTATTGTTGGAATGTTCTTAAGCCCAGTAACAAGCATCATTATTTTTATGCCGATTATTCAAGAGCTAGGCCAGGCCGCACAAGCTGACCCTGTTCATTTAGGTGTAATTGTCATTCTAACGTTATCATTAGGAATGGTTACTCCTCCTTATGGTATTTGCTTGTTAATCGCTACTCAAATTGGAGAAATCAGCGCACCACGAGCGTTTATGGCGATTCTACCGTTAATCGGAATATCATTAGCAATTATCATAGTTGGCGTTCTTTTGCCAGATATTTTCTTGCTACTACCTAAGTTATTAATGCCTGATGTGATGTTATAGATAAAAAGAATTAGAGGGGGTACGACAAATGGACTTGAGGTTGCTTACAAGTACCGAAGAACGACTGCAAGTATTAGAAGAGAAAGTAAAAATTTTTAGCGAAAGAGCATGGAAACATGATACTGAGTGTACGTTTCCACATGAAAATATTAATGATTTACGAGAGATAGGTTATCCTTCTTTAACAGTACCCAAGAGGTATGGTGGATTAGAGGTCTCTCTCCTTGAAATGGTTCAAATGCAAGAGACAATCGCAAAATATGATGGTTCAACTGCCCTTTCCATAGGGTGGCATATGGGAATTGTTAAGCATCTTAATGAACAGCAATCTTGGGATGAAGAGACATATAAAACGTTTTGCGAGGACGTTATTAATAGAGGTGCGTTAATAAATAATGCCGCTTCAGAGCCAGCTACAGGTAGCCCAACAAGAGGTGGTAAACCTGAAACAGAAGCAATAGACACGGGCCAAAAATGGATAATAACAGGGAGAAAGAATTTCACAACAACCTCCCCTGCTCTTGACTATTTTGTAGTTAGTGCATCTATAAAAGGGACAGACCAAGTAGGAAACTTCCTTATCCCGAAAGAAAGCACAGGATTAACCATTGAAGAAACGTGGGATTCGATTGCTATGAGAGGCACAGGCAGTCACGAACTTGTATTAAATGATGTTGAGGTTGAAAAAGATAACTTAGTCGAATACCTCACACCAGGAAATAAGCCAGCAGCGGGATGGTTATTACATATCCCTGCTTGTTACCTAGGAATCGCAAAAGCTGCCAAACAATATGCAATCAAATTCGCAAAAAGTTATTCTCCAAACAGTATTGAAGGTACTATAGCAGACCTTCCATACGTGAATCAAAAAATTGGTGAAATGGAATTACGTGTTTTACAAAGTCAACATTTCCTATATTCAGTAGCTAACAAATGGGATACGCTTAATAATGAAGAACGACAGTTAATGAAACCTGAATTAGGTGCAGTTAAGCATACTGTTGTAAATCAAGCGCTTGAAATTGTTGATTTAGCAATGAGGGTTACTGGAGCTAGAAGTCTATCACAAAAAAATCCTTTACAACGTTATTATCGTGATGTTCGTGCTGGGTTGCACAATCCACCAATGGATGACATGACTATTGGCCTTTTAGCAACAGATGCTATTAGAAGAATCGAGAGCACTTCTTAAAATCTAGAAAAACTTGAATATTATTCTATTACGAGGCTGTCTCAAAAGGTAAAATCCTACCTTTTGAGACAGCCTCTTTAGCTATTACTTTCAAGCCTTGAATTTCAGCTGCATCATATGGAATAAGTGAATAGAAACGGAAAAATTTTTATCCATTATAACTTCACAAGGATGTTCAGATATATAAGCTCTCTTTCTTAGCTAACCATTTAATTAAAAAAGGAAGAGCAAATAATACCCCTAATACTCTCAATATTTGTAGTGTGGCAACAACAGTTGGATCGATTCCTAATGCAGCAGCTGTTGAAGCCATTTCACCTGAACCAGCAGGAACAGTACTTAACAAACTAGTCATAAACCCGAGTGGAGTTATTAAATAAAATATTGTAGAGAGAAACAAGCTCATACCAAAAAATAAGATGATAATTACAACACTCACTAAGCCTATCTTTTTTAATTCTATAAACGTCTTCTTGTCAAACTGAATTCCTATAATTGCACCCATTAACGATTGTGCTATTCCTGTCATAATGCTAGGTACCCCATGTGTTGGTACTATCCATTGCACTGCTATAAAGCCTAGAATTATCGAAAAAACTAATGGAGAACCTGGAAACTTAAATCTTTCTGAAAGCCACAACGTACATACCACTATGGTAGCTATAATAAATATAGAGCTAACAATGAAACTAATTTCAAAATTCTTTTCTGCTATAACAGGAGGCTTTTGAAAGCCATATATTCCTACAATTAATGGAATTATTAAAAGAAAAACAGTAATTCTAGTTGTATGGAAAGCTGCTACCATTCTTTGATCAGCACCATATTCTTTACTTATCGCAATAACTTCTGCAGCTCCTCCAGGTAAGCAACAAAACATCGCAGTATTCGGATGTAAACCTGTGTATTTTTTTAGTATAATCCCGAGTAGCAAACTGCTAAACAAAGTAAGAATAAATATCATAAGAAAAGGACCAATAATATATTGAATGCTTAAGAATTGTTCGGGTACGATCATAAACCCAATAATACATCCGACAATTGAAAGTGCCAATTTAAAGGCATTAGTTGAAAATATGATGTTTTTTACACAAAAAGCCCATGCAATACCTGTAACTAAAGATCCTAAAAGCCAACCAGCTGGAATTTTTAAACTTGCAAAAATCCATCCGATAACTATTGCGGTAATTAGATAAAGAATTTTTTGCATACCCTTCATCACTCCCTACCAACCAATGTTAAAAAGGTTAGCTTTGATTTGATACTTATTTTAAACAAACAAAGGTTGTCTCGAAAGGTTGAGAGTACCTTGAGACAACCTTGAAGCACATTACAAACTTACTAGCTCTTCACTTCTCTATTAATACTATAAATAAGACCTTGTGCATTTAACTCTAGATCTAAATTAAAACAACTTAAATCATCTACTTTAAACCCTTCTTTTGCGTATTTTTGTTTAATAAATTCTTGTAATTTATCTTTAATCACACTTATTTCTACCTCAGGAGAGTATAGTTCACGGACAAGTTTCTCAAATGCTTCAACACCTTCTTTCATTTTTTCAAAAGCAGTTGAAGCAGGTTCCGTTACACCAAAATGTCCATGGAAGATTTTCTTAGGTTGTAGTTTTTCTAGTTTTGCAATTGATGTTAATGTAGCTTGTTTATCAAATTCCGGTGGTGACGCTATCGGTAAGATAAGTTCATGGTCAACACCTGTATATTGCGTTACATATCGAACGCCTACTGTATCTCCGGTAAAAATCCCACAAGAAACCGAATCATAGATTGAAAAGTGATGCCTTGCATGACCTGGTGTATCATAAAATGTTAACGTTCTATTACCACCGAGATGTATTGAATCGTCCTCACCTTTAATCATAATTTTATCCTCTGGAACAGGTATAATCTCACCAAATAAGCTTTCAAACTCATCTCCATATACAACACGTGCCCCAGCTATAAGCCGACTTGGGTCTATTAAGTGTTTTCCTCCTCTTTGGTGTACGATAACCTGTGCATTTGGTAAAGACGGAAGTAATGTGCCAACACCACCCGAATGGTCAAGGTGAATATGAGTCACAATGATATATTCTACCTCATTTGGATTAATACTCAACTTTTCAAGTCCTGCTAGAATAGTAGGTACGCTAAGTGATGTACCAGTTTCAACTATTGCTATTTTTTCTGCTTTTATTACATAACATCCAGTTCGTCCTTCTGTACCTCCCTCCATAAGATCAATAAGACTTATGGAGTCTCCTAGATGGTGTATTATTGGTTCTTCATTTTGCATACTGTCACCTCATATTATTTTTTTAATAAATTGCACAAGTTTAGCGATAGATTATATTAACAATCTTGTTACTTAAAGTTAACACTAACAAGTTACGTATTTACTATATGAATCGCATGCCCAAGAGCTGCTTCTGCTGCTTCTAACCATCCTTCCGATAATGTAGGATGGGGATGGACAGATAAAGCAATATCTTCTACTCTAGCGGCAAGTTCTAATGCTAGCACTCCCTCTCCAATTAAGTTGGAAGCATCAGCACCTACTACATGCATTCCAAGAAGAGTATGAGTATTCGCATCCACAATTACCTCTGCAAATCCACCTGATTCATTTGTCGCTAGTGCTCTACCATTTGCCTTGAAAGGAAACTTTCCTGTCTTCACTACAAAGCCTTGTTCCCTTGCCTCTTCTACAGTGAGACCAACCCCAGCAACTTGTGGTTCTGAGAAAATCACATAAGGAATAAATGATGAATCTATTGCACTAGGAAGTCCACCAATGACCTCTGCTGCTACTACGCCTTGTTTTGAAGCTTTGTGCGCTAAAGCAGGACCAGGTGTTATATCTCCAATCGCATAAATATGAGATAGATTCGTACGACACTCTGAATCTACTGATATTAACCCTCTTTCATCCTTGTTAATACCAGCCTGTTCAAGACCTATTCCTTCCGTATTCGGTAGTCTTCCAATGGTCACTAAAACCTTATCACTCTCAATAATTTCCTCGTTTCCTTTTGAAAAAACATGTAGATGTACTTTTCCATTGTCGATGTTTGCTTCTTCTACTTTCGTAGCTGTTTTAATTTTCATTCCTAATTTCTTAGCATTACGAGTAACTTCTTTTACCAAGTTAGGTGCAACCTGTGGCAATACACGATCTGCCATTTCAATTATTGTTACCTTCGTTCCTAATTTAGCAAAAGCCATCCCCATTTCAATCCCAATATAGCCACCACCAATAATGGACAACGTATCAGGAACTTCTTTTAATTCTAAAGCAGAAGTAGAGTCTAGAGTAAACTCATCATCAACCGTTAAAAATGAAGGAATAAACGGTCTAGATCCTGTCGCGATAATAGCCTGCTCAAACTTATATGTTTCAAAGTCTCCGCCCGTTTCCACACCAATTCGGTTGTCTGAAAGGAAGTTTGCCTTACCTTTAACAACATTAACGCCATTTTTTTCACATAAATGAGCAACCCCTTGGTTTAATTGAGAGACAATTCCTCCCTTCCACTCTTGCCAAACTTCAAGAGCTACAGGCTGTACTTCTCCAGAAAAGTGAATACCCATTTTTTCAAAGTCATTAATTTTGTAGTATTGGTCAGCAGTATGAATAAGGGCTTTTGAAGGAATACATCCACGGTTAAGACAAACTCCACCCAATTTATCCTTTTCAATAAGTGTTACATTTTTCCCTAATTGACCTAGACGGATGGCTGCGGCATATCCACCAGGTCCTCCTCCTATGACAACAACGTCTGTTTCAACTGCAACTTCTCCAACAACCATTTTAGTTCATCTCCATGAATAATAAATTTGGATTCTCTAGTAATTCTGTGATTCGATTCGTAAATTTAACTGCTGTCACTCCATCAATAATTCGGTGATCGAAGGATAAAGACATGTTCATCATTAAGCGGATAACACCTTCCCAGTCGCGAACAACCATACGAGGCTCCATTTTATGTAGTGCCAAAATTGCAACCTCTGGATGATTTATAATTGGGGTTGCCTGCATTCCACCAATTGGTCCTACGTTGCTAATTGTAAATGTACTACCAGTGATTTCATTAAAAGTTAATTTACCTTCTCTTGCTTGTGTAGCTAAATGACTAATCTCACCCGCTATTTGGAAAATACTTTTCTTATCTGCATCCTTTAATACCGGTACAACAAGACCTTCTTTTGTATCTGTTGCAATTCCGATATGGTAATAATTTTTCAAGACAATTTCATTTCTTTCATCATCAATGGATGCATTTAATGATTTAAATTCTTTTAAAGCAGTTACAATTGCTTTAATACAGAATGGTAGGAACGTTAATTTCACATTCTTTTGCTTTGCATACTCTTTAAGCTGTTCACGGATATCCTTTAAAGGCCCCATCTCCATCTCATCTACATGAGTAACATGAGGAATAAGGGTATATGATTTAGTCATGTGTTCTGCAATTTTCTTTCGAATTCCTTTCATCGGAATTCTTTCTTCTAATTCTTGATTACCTACAGTCTTTTGACTTGCTTCATCTTGCTTTGTGTTTGATTGTTTAATAGTTTCATTGCTACTCAATTCTTGTTCCGTTTCTACTTTAGGGCTATCAACAAACAACAGTAAATCTTGTTCAGTAATTCGGCCTACCGGACCTGTTCCAGTTACTTCTTCAAGATCAATTTGCATTTTTCTAGCCATTTGACGTACATATGGTGTCGCTAAAGCGCGAGTAGGACTGATAATAGAAGCAGTACTCTGTGGTGTTGAATTAGCAACAACCTTTTCACTATTTTTAGATTTAGCAGTAGGCTTTTCTTCTCCCACTACTTCTGTTCCTCCCTCTGCTAAGACAGTAAAGATGGTCGTTCCAACTTCTACTACTTTTCCTTCTGGAAATAAGATTTGCTTAACTATACCTGTCACAGGGGATGAAAGTTCAGCATTTACCTTATCTGTCTGTACTTCCACCACTGGCTGATCCTGTGTAACTGAATCTCCTTCCTTCACTAACCAGCTAATTATTTCTCCTTCATGCATACCTTCCCCAACATCAGGGAGTTTAAATTCAACCATACTTTCCCCTCCATTTCCTTCAATTAAATAGTACTGTTTCTTCAATTCCTTTTTTTACTCTCTCTATTGTTGGTAGATAATCATCTTCTAATGTGAACGATGGTACTGGTACATCGTAGCCTGCGATTCGTTTGATTGGTGCTTTTAGATAAATTAAAGCTTCTTCATTAATCATCGAGATAATTTCGCCACCTAGACCTGCTGTTTTGTGCGCTTCATGAACCACGACTGCTCTCCCAGTTTTCTTAACAGACTCTACTATTGTGTCTTTATCTAATGGATATAAAGAACGTAAGTCGATTACTTCACAATTCCATCCTTTTTCAGACTCAATCTTCTTGGCTGCATTTATGGCTTCCTTCATCATAGAACCCCATGCAAAAATCGTTAAATCGCTACCTTCTTTTACTACTTTTGCTTTACCAATCGGAACTCGGTACAACTCTTCAGGCACTTCCTCTTTAGTCGCACGATACAACCTAGTCGGTTCTAAGAAAATGACTGGATCTGGGTCTTCAATCGCTGAAATTAATAATCCTTTTGCATCAAATGCATTACTTGGTGCAACTACTTTTAATCCAGGAGTATGAGCAAAAAAGCTCTCTACACTTTCAGAATGTAACTCAGGCCCTCTAATACCTGCTCCATATGGAGTACGAACGACTAATGGTACAGTAAACTGACCTTGAGAACGGTATCTCATCCGAGCCGCATGAGATACAAGCTGTTCGAACCCTGGATAAAGAAATGCAAGAAATTGAATTTCTACAACTGGGAGTTTACCATTGAGAGCTAAACCGATAGAAGAACCGATAATTCCAGACTCTGCTAATGGTGTATCCACTACACGTGTTTCTCCGTGTTTTTGAACCAACCCTTCCGTTGCTCTAAATACACCACCATTTACTCCGATATCTTCTCCTAAAAGCATGACGCGTTGATCTTCTGTTAGCTTTTGATCAAGTGCTTCCGTAATTGCTTGAATCATCGTCATTTTTCTGGTCATAACCTATTTCACATCCTTTGAGAAGAATTTTTGGAATTCCTCTTTCTGTTCTTGAATATGCCATGGAGTTTCTGCATACACGTGGTCAAACATTCGAACTGATTGAGCTTTTGGATAGTTCTCAGCTAGCTTTAAATTTTCATCAATTTGATTATTAACTTCTTTTATTAACAACTCCTCTTGTTCCTCATTCCATAGACCTTTTTTTGTTATAAATTTTTCAAGTCTTGTTAGTGGATCTCTATTTTTACGCCATTCTGCCGATAACCTTTCTTGGTCACGGTATTTTTTCGGCTCATCTGCTGTCGTATGTGCACCGTAGCGGAATGTCATTGATTCAATTAACGTCGGACCTTCTCCTCTATTAGCTCTTTCAGTTGCTTCCTTAACAGCCAAATATACGGCAAAGATATCATTCCCATCCACACGTATTCCTTTAATATCATACGCTAATGCTCTCTGGGCAATCGTTTCTGAAGCAGACTGCTTTTCGAAAGGTACGCTAATGGCAAACCCATTATTTTGACAGAAGAATATCGTTGGTGTTTTAAGAACACCAGCAAAATTTAATGCTTCGTGAAAATCTCCTTCTGAGGTTGCCCCATCACCGAAATAAGCAATACTTACACTTTTCTCTTCATCAAGCTTACTTGCCCACGCCGTACCCACTGCATGAAGCATTTGAGTAGCAATTGGTACAGATGCAGGAACAATTTTCTTTCCTTCTGGACAAGCGCTACCATCAATATGACCCATCCAATAAAGGAATGTACGATACATATCTTGACCATGTATCATAGTAGCAGCATGATCACGATAAGTAGGAAACATCCAGTCTTGAGCAGATAGCGCCATAGCACTTCCAACTTGAGAAGCCTCTTGACCTTCAAACATAGCGTAGGTACCCATTCTTCCTTGTCTTTGAAGATTTACACATTTTCTATCAAATGTTCTGACAGTTAACATATTTTCATACATCTTTACCATTAACGTTTCATCAATTTTTCCACTTACCGAACCGTTCAGTTCCCCTTCTGGAGTTAATACTTGAAATAAATCATATTTATTTTCTAGCTCATTAATCATTTGCTTACGTGTTAAATTAGTCATTTAAGCCTCTCCCTTCTACTCTACAATTTTTCTTATTCATTGAACGACCACACCTTTCATTAAAGTCTAGCAATTTCTATTATTAATTTTCAGAAAATTCATTTAATGTATACAATCTAGTTTATAAATTTATAATCTAGTCAATTCCATTAGTATATTGACTAGATTATCGTCACAATTCCTAGTAATACCGCAACAAATAATAAAATAATACTTAATCCCCAAATCCAGCACAATGAATATCGAATATGATGTACTAAATCAACTTTTGCTAAACCGATAGCAAGATATGTTGCAGGGATAAGTGGGCTCACATATCCTCCAATCGTCGCGCCTATAATAATCGCATACACTGCAGATTTAGGAGGAACACCATATTGACCTACTACTTCTACAATTAAGGACACGAACGCGAAAAGATACGCATCAGGAGGCAATATGAACAGTAATGGGACTGAAAAGATACCAATAATAATGTGAAGATAAGTTGATAATCCTTCAGGAATAATAGAAAGCAGTCCTATAGTCATTTGCTCAACCATCCCTGTACCATTGATAACCCCTAAAAAAGCACCTGCAGCTAACAAAATCGTCGTTAACATAAAAGCTTCAGTAGCGTGTGCACGTATTCTGTTTACTTGTAAAGCCCCATTCGGATAGTTAACAAATAAAGCGATCGAAAAACTCATCATAAAAACTGTACTAAATGGGATAGATGTTAGAACTAAAGTAATAATCGTAATACTAGTTAAGGTAAAGTTAAACCACCAAAGCTTTGGCCTGACTAATGTACTCATTTCATAATTTTCATCTGATGCTGCAGTAACATGCTGATTACTTACATTCTGTAAATATGTAACTCTCCTTTTTTCTTTGATTCCTAAATAAATTGCAATACATAAGACAAGTATTATTCCTGTAATTTGCACAGGGATTAGTGGTACCCATAATTCACCAGGATCTACTCCTAACACAGCTGCTACTCTAGCAAGAGGCCCACCCCAAGGAACTAGATTCATAACACCCGCACTCAGAGCAACTATTAATAGTAGTAAAAGAGGATTCATTTGTAGCCGCTTATATACTGGCAACAGAGCAGGTATCGTGATTAAAAGAGTTGAAGCTCCTGATCCATCCAGATGAGATACCATCGCAATTAATGCAGTAGCTATTGTTATTAAAATAATATTATTACCTGCCATTTTCTTTAATTTATCTGTTAGAGGATTAAATAGTCCTGCATCAGAAATGATTCCAAAGAAAAGCATGGCAAAAATAAACATAATACCAATATTCATTACTTGCATGAGTCCGCTTTCAATCATTTCACCAATTTCCTGTATACTAAAACCACTAACTAATGCACCTAGTACAGGGACAATAATAAAAACAGGAACTGGGGATACTTTAAACACTAATAATAAAATTATTACAAAGAAGAAAATAGTAAAACCGATATATTCAAGCATTGAAGTTCCCCCATTTTGCGAAATGATTCTAAAAGAAAACATCTCGTAACCATTTGTTATTCATTATTCACAATCATCTAATTTAGTTATTGATTATAACTAAACTATTCTAATAGAACAATACATGGGGATAACAAATGTTAATCCAAATGTCCTATACTTTACTTTGCATTATAAAGTAAAGTATAGGGTATTTATAAACTTCATTGCAATCGCTTTCAATACTTTTTTACTTTTAATTCTAACCCAAGAAAAAGTTTGGTAGGAAGGTTACTAGTTGAGGGAATAAAATAAGTAATCCAACTATGGCTAAGAGCGGGACCAAATACGGTGTAACCCCTCGAACCAATTCTGCATACTTTATATTTCCAACTCTGGTAATTGCAAACAACACCATACCAACAGGTGGAGTAAGTTCACCTATTATTAAAGTAACTACCATAATTATCCCAAAATGTAGAGGATCTCCACCTATCGCAATAACTAATGGTACCAAAACAGGAGTGGCAATTGCGATACAAACAATTGTTGATAAGAACATCCCCATTAACAGTAAAAATATAACTAATAGACCCATAACAATATAATAGTTTTCACTAATGCTAGTTATTAGACTAGCAAATAAACCTGGTACTTGTTCTCGAATTAAAATCCAAGCTAGTACATTTGATACAGCAATCAAAATCATGATAATCGCGCTATCCCTCATCGCACTTTTGAAAATAGAATAAAGCTTTTTTAGAGAGATAGATTTGTAGACGAAACAAGCAAGTATTATCGCATATAAGGAACCAATAGCTGCTGCTTCAGTCGCTGTGAATATTCCTGACAATATTCCACCAACAAGAATAATTGGTGTCATCATCGGTAGGAATGCTTTTCTACTGGTCTCAAAGATAATTTTAAAAGAAGCTCTTTTTTCTGTCGGATAGTTATATTTGATAGCTTCATAAGCAACGAAAATACTTAGTGCAAGCCCCATCAAAATACCTGGAATAATCCCGGCAATTAATAAATTATTTAACGAAACATTAGCTAATATAGCATACATTACTAGTGCAACACTTGGTGGGATAATCGGCCCAATAACTGCTGAAGCAGCTGTTATACTACAAGCAAATTTCGTTGGATAGTTTGCATCTTTCATAGCTTTGATTTCGACTGCACCTAACCCTGCTGCATCAGCAGTAGCAGATCCACTCATTCCAGCAAAGATTACGCTTGCAGCAATGTTTACTTGCCCTAGCCCTCCCCTAAAATGTCCAACAAGAGCTTTAGCAAAATCAAACAATCGGTCGGTAACACCAGACTCATTCATCACTTTACCAACTATTAAAAAGAGCGGTAGGGCAAGTAACGCAAATGAATCCATCCCAAACACAGTCCTTTGTGCTACTGTTGCATCAGGAATTAAAAAAAGTCCTCGCTCTAATACAAAGTAAACTAGTGTCGATAATCCCATTGAAAATACTGCTGGAATGCCTATTAACAGCAGAACTACTAGTGTGATAAGCATTATTATTATAGTCATTACTATTCCGCCGTCCTTTCCTCACCTTTTACATATAAGCCAACATTCCCTTCTCCACTTTTTTCTAATTTACCCGACTTCCCCCCACTTTTAATAAATAAAATAATATGCTCAACGAATTGGTGTATTAAAAACCACAACATTAAACTTGAGGAAACTACTAGTCCTAGGTAGATGACACCTTGAGGTAAAGGAATAAGTGGAAGTTGTACTGCCCATCGATCTACTGTCATTGCGAATCCACCTTTTAAAAAGACTATTACTAACAATAAAGGTAAAAAAGTTGTTACGGCATTGAATGCTGCTTGTGCTCGAACACTCAACTTTTCTAATACAAAATCAATCAAATCGACTCGTAAGTGGTCTTTAAGATATACTGCAAAAGCCATTCCTAACAAAACAGCCCAAATGTTTAGGTAACGTGCAGCTTCTTCAGTCCAAGGTAATGGAGCATTTAATACGTAGCGAAAAAACACTTGTAACAGAACAATAATAAAGAATAAAATCAAAATGCATGTTGCCAGATGTTCTATTAAAGCGTTTACACCTGAGTACAACCGTTTATATGCTTTGCCAATCACTTAGTTCATCTCCTTTACCTTAGCGAACTCTAATCTTGTGCACGAGGAAGCTATTACTAAACTACCTCGTGCATAATATTATTTAATTAATTCATAGCTTTCTTAATTTCATCAAGAATTCCAGGAGCTAAATTATCTTCAATAAAACTTTCTACAGCTGGTACAGCATTCTTTCGAAACGACTCTTTATCAGCCTCAATAAATTCCATCCCTTCTTCTTGCAATAGCTGTATAAAACGCTCATTTTCTTCATCAACTATTTCTGCTACATAAGCTACTGTATTTTGAACAGCTTGTTGTAAAGCTTCCTGTTGGTTTTCGCTTAATTTATGCTCCCAAGCGTCTACACTAACTAACCAAGAAAAGATGGCGTGTGAATGTCCTGTGTCAATTAAATAATCTTGATATTCCCACATTTGTCTTCCAAAAATATTCGTTAAAGTATTCTCTTGTGCGTCTACTGTCCCCGTTTGTAAAGCGGTTACAATTTCAGATGCAGCTATTGGTGTTGGAGATGCACCTATTGCTTGAAAAGAATTAATCCAAGCAGCCATTTCAGGCATTCTAATTCTCAAACCTTTAATATCATCAGCAGAAGTAAATGGCTTATTAGAAGTAACGTAACGTGTACCAATGTTGTGATCACCTAGTTCAATTACTCCACCTACATCTCTATTTAATTGGTCAATTTCGTCTCTAACATCATCTTTGTAACGTTGAACTGACTCAAAATCCTCAAATAGGAATGGAATATTAGCAGCATTATACTTTGGATAGTATAACTCAGCGTGAAGTACCTCAATAGACATATCCAATTCGCCAACCTTTAATTGCTCTAGGGTCTCTCTCCCACCACCAAGTTGACCACCCATAAAAAATTGCATTTCTATTGAACCGTCACTTAATTCTGAAATTTGCTCCGTGAAATATTCACGAATTGCTTTATCAATCCCCGCATCATCGTTAGTAGCAGCAAGTGTAAGAGTGACTGAATTTTCACCGCTATTGTTAGTATCTGATTGTGAATCACCACCAGATGATGTCGATTGTTCACCACCGCAAGCGGCTAACGCAAGTGTTATGAATGTAATAAAAATTCCTAAAGAAAATGACTTTTTCAATTTCATAATTAAACCCCCTAATATAGTTGTTTAGAGCTACGTACCCATTACATTGCAAATATCTTGTTACAATTATCCGTTCTAATGTGACAACCAATTTTATTTGCTTTTTTAATAAGATTCCACCTTATTAAAACGCTTTCAAAAAGTTTTACATTTTGAAATTAGATTTAATGATTAGTAGCATTTTACTAATCAGTTTTAATTACTACCATGAACTTTGTTTCCTATTACTTCCTCATTGTGCTGTCCTAGTTGAGGTCCAATCCATTCAATTCCACCTGGGGTTCCTGAAAGCTTTGGTACAATTCCTGGAACCTTTACTCTTTCTCCTGTTGGTAACGTAACCGTTTCCAACATATTACGAGCTTTATAGTGTTCATCATTTGCAATATCCTCAATACTGTATATTGGACCAGCTGGGACTCCTGCTTCATCAAGTTTTTTCTGTACTTCATTTAAGGACTGTTTTTTCGTCCATTCACTTATGAGGTTATCTAAGAAGTCAACATTATCAGCTCTTCCTTGGTTACTTGAATATTTAGTGTCTTCTCCTAACTCTGGCATTCCCATCGTTTGCATTAAACGTTTAAAAATGCTATCTCCATTAGCACCTATGATGATGTACTTTCCATCTAAAGTAGGATAGGTGTTAGAAGGAGCAATTCCTTTTAAAATAGAACCAGTTCTTTCTCTTACTACCCCCTTTAAATCAAACTCAGGAAGCATACCTTCCATTAGTGAAAATACTGATTCGTATAGAGCTATATCAATTACCTGACCTTTTTGCTCTGGGTCTGAATCTCTTGCTCTTAGTGCCATTAGCGTTCCAATAACAGCGTACAGTGCTGATACTGAATCACCAATTGCTACACCCATACGAACTGGAGGTCTGTCAGGGTCACCTGTTATATAACGTAATCCTCCTATTGATTCAGCGACACTTCCAAAGCCCGCCTTATCTCGGTATGGACCAGTCTGCCCGTAACCTGAAATTCGAGCCATGATAATACTAGAGTTAACCTTTTTTAAATCCTCATAACCAATCCCCCATTTCTCTAGTGTTCCTGGACGAAAGTTCTCAATAATTACATCAGCATCTTTCGCTAGTTCTCTCACTAACTCTTGCCCTTCTTTTTCACGAAGATTAATGGTAACTGATTTTTTATTTCTAGCATGAACGTACCACCACAAGGAAGTACCTTCGTGCATGATTCTCCAATTACGTAAGGCATCTCCTTTAGTAGGGTCTTCAATTTTAATCACTTCAGCGCCAAACTCTGCAAAGAGCTTCCCTGCAAACGGTGCTGCAACAAAATTTCCAAGTTCCAATACCTTTATCCCTTGTAATGGTTTACTCATGAACAATCGCACCTTTCATTTAATCTATAGTAATTAATTTTCAGAATATTCAGTTAATGTATACTGTTTATACCAAAAAAATATTTTTATCATAATTATCCTACAAACTAGTTTCATTTCCCTGTTTAGTATTACGCTTCCTTCTTAATTCTTTCGGAGTTTGCTAGTAATTTAGGGAAATCGTAATCAAATTTTTTTAACATATCTAAATTAACACCTGTATTGATCCCTTGCTTTTCCAAGAAGTCTACCACACTACTAGCTTGAACATTACCTGGAGAGCCTGGTGCATATGGACATCCTCCAAGTCCACCCTGTGCTACGTCAAATATACGAACACCTGCCTGTAACCCTACTAATATATTTGCTAAAGCGTAACCGTATGTGTCATGAAGGTGAAGGCTTAACGTCATATCAGGGAATCTATCCACTAATCGACTACAGTACTCATAAACAAGTTTAGGTGTTGCTTGACCAATTGTATCAGCTAATCCAATTTCATCTACTCCATTTTCGACTAGGCGTTCTGTCACTCTTTCTAGCTCCGAATAAGGCACAATTCCAGCATATGGACATACAAATGCCGTTGCAACCCCACCAATGGTTTTCCTACCTTGACCATTTGCCTTCTCAATAAGCGTTCTAACTTCTTCCAAGGAAGTGTCAGTACTCTTATTTAAATTAGCCTGATTATGATGAGTACTAGCAGAGAGAAAGAAAATGGCGTTATGAATTTTCGTTTTCAAAAATCTATCTAAACCTCTACTATTCGGAACCAATGCATCGTACTCTACACCTTCTACCATCGGTATCCGTTCTGCTAGTTCATCAGCATCTTGAAGAGTTGGAACCCATTTAGGGTGAACAAATGATGTTACCTCTATCCGTTTAAATCCTGCACTTATTAAATTTGTAAGACTATTAATCTTTTCATCCGTTCTTACAAATACTTCCTCGT